>JAGLPR010000340.1 GCA_023137255.1 Bacteroidales bacterium
CAACGGCGTTAGCAGAAAAATCTGCCACGGGAGCTTCTCCTTTGTCGCAGGATACCATTAAAATAGAGATAAACAGGACGGCAAGCATCCCCATTCTTGTCTTCTTCATAATTTTGGTATTTAGTTGGTTTAACATTTACATATACTTGTGAGAATATTTTTTAATTCATCCAGGAGGCAGGCAATTTATCATCCACGGTGATTCCGCTGGTGGCTTCAAGTTCCCATTCCAGCAGGTCGGACTGGAACAGATAGAGCTCCTTGTTAATCAAAGTACCCCCATCATTTCTTATATGGCAATTGGAGGCGCATGATCCGGTCCCCACATCAGTCCGGTCGGTCACGCGTAGAATGTTATGAGGGGTGGTATAGTTATACGTAGGATGTACGGCAAAGTTAGCATACTCATCCACGCCATACAGCTCCCAGTTATCCGGAGCCGCGAGTGTTCTTCTTACCAGGGCGAAATCATATCCCTCCTTGACGTCGGGAATCGGATTGGCTGCAATTTTGAAATCCATATAAGCAGGAACACGGGCACCCTCTCCATGGATATGGCAACTTCCGCAGTTGTTGTACACCTGGGAGTGGCACACCTGGCAGTTGAAATCGTCGTAGTGCATGGAGTGATAGGAGTTGTCCGACTCGAGCCCCGAATGACAGGTTTCACATTCCGGAAGTTCGGTATAGGCATACCTCTGATCCACGGGAGCTCCGTCGCCATGTAACTCATGTCCGTCATGGCAGCTTAAGCAGTCATAAGCATTTTGGGTCAGATGCACATCCGGCTGTGTACCCGGGGACACACCCAGGTAGGCATGCCCACCACGTGAAACGTGACAGGTAATACAAACATTGAACATATCGGGGGTCTTGTTGAAATTGTGACCTGCCGACAGCCCGCCTCCACCAACGGGCGGCCTTACCACGTGACAGTTTCCGCAGGTGCCGTGACACTGAGCACAGTTGTTATTGTACCCCTCGATCTGGTGTTCAGGCAACTGGTCAAACTCAGATGCTCCGCTCAAACCACTTCTCATGGCCACCGTCCGTTTTTGTCCCGTTCCATTGTGAATACTGGTGACGAAATTATCGGTGATCTCCTGGTGACAGCTTGCGCATTTATCCTCATAGTACATAGAGGGATGCTTGATATAATCACCTGAGTGTGCCAGGTCCTTCTCAACAGCATCGCTGTCGCCATTATGACAACCTGTGCAACCCACTGCATAGTGTCCCGATTCCTTGAAAGCATCATACCCGTTACCCCCCATAAAAACCCTGTCGTAGGGCTCATAGTGTGGTGCATCTCCACCACATCCGCCCACCGGAGCAGCTGTATCGGGAGTATGGACCTCCACCAGCCGCGCTAAATCGGTATGGCATATTTCGCAATTATTCACTTTGGGCTCCGGAGGGGTTTTCCCTGGAATCTGATAGTTGGTACATCCGATTCCGGTAATTAATAATATCACAAACGTCAGGACCAGGCCTGACCCTATCTTTGAATTTCTCATATCCAAATATGTTTCAATGGTATTTTATATTTAATAATGAAACAACTAACCAGTTGAAAAAACCAGTAACAGTGCAGGGTGCATCTGGGTGTAAAGATTGAATATTTAGTGGAGTTGAGAAAGTAAAAACAACACTTATACCCATGAATTTGGACTGATCTAAATTGAACCGGGAGCTGATGCAGATCATTAAAATTGCTGATTCTTTTGTATATTTGGGATCTGATATCAGGTTGAACATGGAAGAATTGACAAAGTTTTCTGCCTGCACGCTGAGTTTTCACCAGTGCAAATGTTTTGAAAAACTAACTCCGGAGCAGAAGAAATTCCTGGATGCAAACTCTGTGAAGATCAAATATCGCAAAGGAGAGATCATTTGCAAGCAGGGTGGATTTGTATCGCATGTAATATATTTGGAAAAAGGGCTTGCAAAGGTTTTCCTGGAAAATGGCACCAACGCACTGGTGCTCCGGATCACTCCGGATCACAATTTTCTCGGGCTCTCCTCCGTCTCAGAAGTGCACCCCTATTTCCCCTACTCTGCTATGACATACGTCGATTCCGAGATCCGGCAGATCGAGGTGAATGCCTTTCGCACCCTGATGGAGCAGAATTTTGAGTTCACCAAAGAGGTCATCGATATTATAAACTCAAACAGTCTCCAGATCTATGGAAGGTTCTTCTGCTTTACTTACAAGCAGGCATTTGGAAGGCTGGCAGATATTCTGCTGTGCCTGGCTGACCGCATATTCAGAGCATCGGAATTTGACCTTCCACTCTCCAGAAAAGAGCTTGCCGAGCTTGCCGGAATGAGTTCCGAAACGGTAATCAGAATGCTCAAAGAATTCAACGACGAAGGGCTGATCCGAATGGATGGACGATTCATAGAGGTGATTGACTATGAACGCATCAAACAGATCAGCGAAACGGGCTAAAAGTATTTTTATCCTAATCAAAAAATGGGTGCCCGTCATGGGCACCCATTTTTATTAATAATTGGAATAAGTCTTTACTCTAAGGAGTTAAGGCGTAATGGCTGCGATAGTATTCGCTAGAACAACTCTTATATAGCCAGGATTGTGGAATCCAGCACTCCTGTCTTCACGGACTGCATTGTAATTAACATGAGCAGCTACCAAATCTGTAGTAGTTGCACCTGGCATCAAAAGGTACTCATCGCTAGTTCCTTCAGGATACATAATGTCTGCTGCAACAAGAAGATCATAAAGTTGAGTCATCAGTCCATCTACTTCGAGTGCGATTGCAGCAGCTTTTGCATCCAGTGGGTTCGGTTGGTAAGGGGCAACGGGGTGACATGTTTGACAGGATTCTGGCCAGTTATAGGTTTCACTGCCATGGTATTCCCAGGTCATGGCCATGGAGTGTCCTGTGAGATCACCAAATCCATCATTCATATGGCAGGTAACACATCCATCGTCAACTTGTTCAAGAACGTGATCTTTCATTGGATCATCAGCTGCTCCTGTAAATTCAAACAGGTCCATTCCCACCAGCAAATTATACTGGGGACCATGGTGAATACCCACACGGCTTTGGCTACCAGCTATTGTAACTGTGGTTAAACCGCCATCATCAAAATTAGACCATAATGAATCGATTGCCAGGTAATAACCTACCATCTGGTGACATGCGGAACACTGATTACCTGTGCCTATATCCACACTGGTTGAGCCAGTGGCCGGAGCTGGTATACCTCCATTAGTCAGCGCCCAATCCGCTTCAGTATAGGTGTCGTGAATGTTATGACAGGTATAACAATTTGGTTGGGTAACGTCCGCATAAGGAACATTACTGGCTCCGACCAGATCATCGATGAACCCCTGGCTGGTATGACATCCGGCACAATTGTAAAGTGGTCCAAAGGACCTATTGGTATATCCGGCGGTGTGTCCCGTTGAATGCCCTGAGTTTGCATACTGCTTGGTTTTAGCAACAATCAGTTGGTCATTACTGTGACATTCAATACAGGTTGAATTGGCATCCTGACCCGGAGCACCATCAGTACCATTAGTACCATCGGCACCATCAGTACCCGCAGGTCCGACCGGACCCTCACAACTAGAGATCATCAGGGCGCCTGCAATCAAAATTGCAAAGCCCCCCAATACTGTTAACATAGATATCCGTTTCATAGCTAAAATTGGTTTTTGGTAAATCTAAATTGGTAGTGATAAAAATATTCATGTATATATTATTGTTCAAAGATTCACGGCGTATATATAAATGCGCAAATGACTTAGCTTTCCGGCAGTTCTGTCGATATATATCGATGACAATACCGGTGTGACAGGGATGGAGGAAAAGTGCTACATTAGCAATAAACTATCCATAAAGTCTTTAAGAAGCATTCGAAATTTTAATAAGAACGCTTCTAAATGTATGAGCACTTCTAATTTTCATGAAAACATGCTAAAAAACACTACAAAGAGACTCCTGTTTTTCATCACCCTGGTGGTAATCCTGATCTGTGCATCTGCTTGTCACCAGGACCATGATACAATTAAGATTGCCGTTACCACGGATGTTCATGGCATGATTTTTCCGCAGGACTTTATTGCCAGGGAATCATCCGATCATTCACTGGCACATATATATAGTTATGTCTGTGAACAGCGGGATAGGGATGACACCCTCTTTTTTTTACTGGATAACGGAGATTTCCTGCAGGGCCAGCCCACCGTCTATTACTACAACTTTATCGACACGCTCAGCGAACACCTCTCGGCACGGGTAATGAATTTCATGGAGTATGACGCCGGATCGGTGGGTAACCACGATATTGAAGCCGGACCCGCAGTGTATGACAGGATCCGGGAAGATTTCACATTTCCATGGCTGGCTGCCAATGCAGTATACTCAACCACAGGGGAGCCTTACTTTGATCCCTATACCATTCTGAAGGCGGGACGAAAGAAAATTGCAGTATTGGGAATGATTACCCCGGGAGTACCCAACTGGCTACCTAAAAACCTCTGGCCGGAAATGGAATTCAGGGACATGGTGGAGACAGCACAGGAGTGGGTTCCGCTTATCTTGAAAAAAGAGAAGCCCGACCTGCTGGTGGGCCTCTTCCATTCAGGAACCGATGCCTCCTATGGAGGGAACTCCGACTCCTACCTGAATGAAAATGCGGTGATGCTGGTGGCGGAACAGGTACCCGGATTTGATGTGATCTTCGCAGGACACGACCACAGGATTTCAGTTCAATGGGTGACCAACTCCGATGGAGACAGTGTCGTGATCATCGATCCGGGAAGTCATGGCCGGTTCGCAGGTGAAGTCACCATCTCATTCGGTCCGGAGGGGAATTCGGTTTCCGGAGAGAACATTCCCATGAAGAGATACAAACCATCTGAACACTTTGTACAGCAACTTGCCCCTGAATATAAGACCATCGCAGGATACCTGCAGGATACCATCACCTGGCTCGATGATGAAATATCTGGGCTGGATGCACTATTTGGTCCGTCGACCATGATGTCGCTCATCCACCAGGTGCAGCTCGAGCTATCAGGAGCACAGGTATCCTTCACTGCACCCCTGTCTATGTCGGCCATTCTGCCGGAGGGGCCCCTGCTTGTTTCCGACATGTTTAAACTTTACCGCTTCGAAAACATGCTCTATACCATGAAACTAACGGGAAAAGAAATCGACGGTTTTCTTGAGCACGCAGCCGGGATCTGGTTCAATACCGTGTCGGGGCCCGATGATCACCTTCTTCAGTTCGAAAACGGGAAACCCGGCAGACTGGCCCATCCCTATTATAATTTCTCTTCGGCAGCCGGGATCGATTATGTGGTCGATGTAAGCAGGGAGCCTGGTGATCGTGTTTATATACAGTCGTTCACCGACGGATTCCGGTTTGAGGAGGAGGCCACCTATAGCGTGGCAGTGAATTCTTACCGGGGGAACGGGGGGGGCGGCCACCTGACCACCGGTGTGGGAATCCCGCGCGATGAGCTATCCTCCCGGATTGCCTGGTCCACCGATCGTGACCTGCGGTACTACCTGATGGACTACCTTGGCAAACACGACACCCTCTGTCCAAAGCTCATAAATAACTGGCATTGTGTGCCTGAAGAGGTAGTACTGGACGCCTCACGATCTGACCGCCGGACCATGGAGCAGGCGGTCCGCTTCAGTAATTGAGATTTATTTATAGTTTTGCATGCATATTGACACGACCCAGAAAACTTTTTTTACCTTAACGGGTCTTATCATATGCATTAAGATCTGACACATGGATGTGAAAGGAAAAAACTTTACCCGTTTCCTTAAAAGGCAGCAGGTGTATGAGAAGCAACACGATTCCAAGTCCCTTGGAAAACAACACGCCAAGGGCAAACTGACCGCCTGGGAACGAATAGAAATCCTGTTTGACGAAGAGACTTTTGAAGAGGTGGATGCCTTTGTATCTCCGGACAGGACCGACACCGGGTTTGGCAAAGTTCAGCAGGTTTATGGCGACGGGGTAATTATCGGTCACGGATTAATTCGTGGCAGACTTACCTTCGCATATGCCCAGGACTTCACCGTCATGGGTGGTTCACTGGGTTCGGTACATGCTGCCAAAATCATGAAGATCCAGGACATGGCCCTGAAAATGGGGGCCCCCATGATCGGACTTATCGATTCGGGTGGAGCCAGGATACAGGAGGGTGTGGCGAGTCTGGCCGGTTATGCAGGGATTTTTTACAGGAACGTGCAGTCCTCCGGGGTAATTCCCCAGATTTCGGTCATCCTGGGACCCGCTGCAGGAGGCGCCGTCTATTCTCCCTCCATCACCGATTTTGTCTTTATGACCAATCATACCAGCTATATGTTTGTGACCGGGCCCAACGTGGTCAAGGAGGTGCTGAACGAAGATGTGTCCCTCAATGACCTGGGTGGGGCAGATGTCCATTCGAAAAAGAGCGGCGTTGCCCACCTGGTCTATGAAGATGAGGAGAATACACTGATGGGAGTGCGCCAGATGCTCTCTTACCTTCCTTCCAACAACATGGAAAATCCACCTGAAATGGAACTTTCAGAGGATGAGACCCTAGATGTTGAAGAGAAATTAAGGGCCGTTGTGCCGGACGATCCCAACAAACCCTACGATGTAAAGGATGTGATCAAGCTCATCGTCGATAAGCGCTCCTTCTACGAGATTTCAGAGAATTATGCCCAGAATGTGGTCATTGGCCTGGGAAGGCTGGATGGGAAGGTGATCGGGATCGTGGCTAACCAGCCGAAAGTACTGGCCGGAACCCTGGACATCAACTCCTCTAACAAGGGGGCCCGTTTTATCAGGTTTTGTGATGCATTCAATATTCCACTGCTGATCCTCGAAGATGTACCTGGATTCCTTCCCGGCATCGACCAGGAACACAACGGGATCATCCGGCATGGAGCCAAAATGCTTTACGCATTTGCAGACGCCACCGTTCCCAGGATTACAATGATCCTGAGAAAATCATATGGCGGAGCTTACTGCGTGATGAACAGCAAAAACCTGGGAGGTGATTTCAATTTCGCCTGGCCCACAGCCGAAATTGCTGTGATGGGACCCGAAGGAGCAGTGGCCATACTCTATCGAAAAGAGCTGGCAGACGCCGATGATCCGGTGGCTATGAAAAAAGAGCTTGCTGCAAAATACCGGACCGAAATTGCCAATCCCTATATAGCCGATGAACGCGGTTTTATCGATGAGGTCATCGATCCCGCCGAAACCAGACTGAAACTAGTCCGTGCTTTCGAGGCCCTTGAAACAAAGTTTATTGACAACCCGTCCAGGAAACATGGCAACATTCCTCTATAGCAATTTCTTATGAAAATCAAGAGTTTACTGATAGCAAACCGGGGCGAGATCGCCATCCGGATCATCCGGACCGCCAGGAAAATGGGCATCCGTTCGTATGTAATCAAGACTATAAAGGAACCCAATGCCTGGTACCTGGAAGAGGCGGATGAGATCATCGACTTCTCCGAATCGTTCGACGATAACCTCCCGGAGTTTCTCGACATTGATAGAATCATTAGCAGTGCAAAAGAGCACAAAGTGGAGGCCATTCATCCGGGATACGGTTTCCTTGCAGAGAATCCCGATTTTGCCAGGAGGTGTGAGGAGGAGAGAATCATTTTTATCGGTCCTTCACACGATGCCATCTACCGGATGGGGCACAAAACCATAGCCAAAGAGCTGGCCCGGAAGCACAATGTACCACTGTTGGGTGGAAGTCCGGGTTCGGTGGCAAATGCAGAAGAAGCCAGGAAAATTGCTCATAAAATAGGTTACCCGATAATCCTGAAGGCAGCCGCCGGTGGTGGCGGCCGGGGCATGCGGGTGGTGGAAAAGGAGAAGGACATTGAAAGAATGTTTACCCTGGCCACCAACGAGGCTGAAAAGGCATTCAACAATCCAGATGTTTTTTTAGAGCGATTTGTACGCGAACCCCGTCACATCGAATTCCAGATCCTGGGCGATCAGCATGGCAATTTGGTGCACCTGGGCGAACGGGAGTGTTCGATCCAGCGTAAACACCAGAAACTGCTGGAAGAATCGCCCTCCCCCGCCCTGGACAAAAAGTTAAGAAAAAAGATGGGCGATGCGGCCATCGACATAGCAAAATCGGTGGACTATTACTCAGCTGGTACCGTGGAGTTCCTGCTGGACGAAGACAACAGTTTCTCCTTCATGGAGATGAATACGCGCATCCAGGTGGAGCATCCGGTCACAGAGATGGTTACCGGGATCGACCTGATCGAGCAAATGATCCTTATTGCAGAGGGAAAAAAACTGGCCTTCACCCAGGAGGATATCAAATTAAACGGCTGGGCCATAGAGTGGCGAATTAATGCCGAGGATGTACAGTCTGGTTTCTCACCCAGCCTGGGTACCATTGAAAAGATCTCCTGGCCGGAGAATGAGCACATCAGAGTCGATACCGGGGTCAGGGACGGATCGGTAATCACTCCCTACTACGACTCCATGATCGCCAAGCTGATCGTACATGCCGAAACCCGGGAAAAGGCCCTTCAGCAATCCAGCATGGCCATCCGTAAATTCTGGATCAAGGGTACTAAAACCACCCTCGCCTTCTGCAGGGCCGTGCTACAAAACAGCAACTTCAGGAAGGGCAAATTCAATACTTCCTTCATCAGCAAAGAGCTGAAGCTCACTTATCATGCAGAGCCCGATGAGGCCATGCTGGCAGCTTTTTTTGCCACCTACGATTATGCCAGGGGAGTCCAGCAGTTTGAAGAGAAACCCCTGCAACTGGAGAAGAGCAAAGTGATCGCACCCTGGGTGCTAAAAAAACGATTACGTTAATCCGGAAATTCTTATGGCACGCGAAGCTAAAAATAAACAAACGATCAAATTAATCGCCCTCAGCACGACCAACAAGGCTTACGAGTTTAAGAAACCGCTGGAAAAAATTATCAAATACCAGGGTAAGCCGGTGGATATCAGGCTCCATGAGGACCCCAATGGATTTTCCTACATCGTATGGAAGAATAAGAAATACATGCTCGATGTGATTGAGAAGAACCAGAACCGCTATACCATCATGATCAATAGCGTGTGGCATTCCTTCACCGTAGAAACCCCCATTTCGCTGAAGCGAAGGAGGTTTCTGGAGGAGCAGGGCGATTCATCCTCAAGCGTGGTCATTGAAGCACCCATGCCGGGCAAGATCATCGATATTCTGGTGGAGGAAGGAAGTGAGATCAAAGAGGGAGAACCCATCATCATCCTGGAAGCCATGAAGATGCAGAATGAGATCACCAGTCACGTTACGGGGGTCGTTAAATCGGTAGAAGTCAAGAAGAACGATTTGGTCATGAAAGACGATGTCCTGATTGAAATCCAAAAGACCTGAGCTGCTAAGCCTTCTTGAATAAAGTCTCCGCCAGTTTGATGTATTCCGGTCCCCGGGTACCGAGTATGCTCCGGTAGTAAATCAACCTGTCAAACCACACCACCTCATATGAGTTCGCTTTCATCCCCTCCATAATTTCATAGTACCGGGACAGATCCCCAAGGCTCCTGATGCGACCCAGGGTCAGATGGGCTGTAAAGGCTTGTTCCTGTTTTGGAAATCCACACTCCTCCAGAATGCTGTCCACTCCCTCTTTCAACCTGCTAAACCACTCCTCCCGGCCAAAACCGATCCAGATGACACGAGGTTTCTTGCGGGGCCCAAAACTTCCCAGCCCGGTCACTGGAACCGATGTCGCATGAGTCAGAAATCGTCCCTTCGCCAGCGCCTGACCAATTCTATCCACATCGGGCAACCGGGTATCGCCCAGGAACCTGAGAGTGATATGAAATCGTTTGGGGTCCACCCAGCTGATCCGCTCCCCTTCCAGGGAGGTCATCAACTGATGTCGGGCCTCCAGCAAATCCGTTCCCACCTGCACAGGCAATCCTATAAATGTTCTATAGTATTGGTTTTTCATTTACAAAGCCACGAGTTTTCCATAAATTAGTCCATACAAATTAATAAAATAGCCTAAAATTTGAAACCTATGAAGAAGTTTGCAGTGGTGCTGTCGGGATGCGGAGTGTTCGATGGTGCTGAAATACACGAGGCCACCCTGAGCCTGCTGGCCATCGCCAGACAGGGATGCAGTTACGAAATCTTTGCCCCGGACGTCAAACAGCACCATGTGGTGAACCACATTACCGGTGACGAAATGGAGGAGACACGGAACGTATTGGTGGAGTCGGCGCGCATCGCCCGCGGCAACATCCGTGATCTGAAACAGTTCAATCCAAGCTCATTCGATGGCTTGCTCTTCCCCGGAGGATTCGGTGCTGCCAAAAACCTCTCTACCTGGGCCTTCGAAGGGGCAGATGCCACCATTCTTCCTGAAGTGGAGGAGGCCATCACAGGCATGGTGGCCCTGAAAAAACCGGTGGGTGCACTCTGTATATCACCGGTGATCCTGGCCAAGGTCCTGGGAGAGGTGCACCTGACCATCGGGGATGATGAAAGCACCATCGATGCCCTGGAGTCGCTGGGTGCCTTACATGTCTACGCCACCCATGGCGAAGCGGTGGTCGATCCCGATCACAACCTGGTCACCACCCCCTGCTACATGCTTGATGCCAACATCGTGCAGATTGCCGAAGGAGCGAACAACGTGGTGGATGCCATGATCAGCATGATGGAGTAATTCCACTGTCCCATTTCTTTCTGTAACTTTACCAAGGCTATCAGAGTACAATTCGGTACAATCTTTGCTTGCCTGAATACTACGTTTAAATTTAGAACAGGATAAGATCTGATGAGCAGATACAAATTGACATACATACTCCTGTTAACAATACTGTTGGCTGTTTCTCCAAAACTTACAGCACAGACAAAGGAGAAGGACAATTCAGGGGTCACCAGGGTTGTGATTGAAGGTTCGGACACTATCCCGATAATCGAATTGCCCGAATTAAGGGTATATGATCGCAGGGAGCTGGATTACCTTTACCTGAAAAGAAAATACAGGAGGCTGATCCGCAATGTGAAGAAGGCCTATCCTTATTCAAAAATTGCCGGAGAGAAGCTTCAGGAACTGGACGATCAGCTGGCTTCCATAGACAATGAGAAGGAGCAAAAGGAGCATGTCAAGAAGGCCGAAAAGGAAATCTTGGGTCAGTTTGAAAAGGAGGTGAGAAAACTGACAGTGACCCAGGGAATTATCCTTGTCAAACTGATCGACCGGGAAACCGGCCGAAGCTCCTACCAGGTAATCAAAGAGCTGAAAGGGAGTATCACGGCTTTTTTCTGGCAGGGCATTGCCAGGATCTTCGGGAACAATCTAAAAGCTGAATATGATCCGGAAGGAGACGATAAGGTTATCGAAGATATTGTGAGGGGTATCGAAGCGGGATTTATTTAAACAAACCCTTTCACTTGAATCAAGTATCAAATTTGAACATTCCCAAGCTGAGTTTGTTTTTTAATGCTGAATAATCACATTAAAAATCAGATGTCAGACCCCCGGGACAGACAATACACCAACGATGAGATCACGGTTTTCTGGATACCCTCAAAATGTATTCATGCCACCACCTGTTTCAGAGAACTGATCGAAGTTTTTAATCCGGGAAGAAGACCGTGGGTGAATATGGAAGGGGCTACCACCCGGCGAATCTCCGAAGTGGTCAATAAATGTCCCACCCAGGCCCTGATCTGGAAATACAACAAAGACCTCACTACCGAAGAGAGAGAGGCCCAGTGGCAAGGCACGCGCGATGAAGAGAATCCGAGAACCCTCACCGGTTCTTCCAGCCAGGCTAAAATCAGGATCATGAAGGACGGACCCATAGTGGTGCAGGGACAATATTCGGTGATCGGGAACGAGGGCCAGGAACTCAAGCCCAGCGTCATGACCTCATTTTGCAGGTGCGGTTCCTCCCGAAGCATGCCATATTGCGACGGGACACACAGGAAAACTGGTTTTTCAGACTAAGGTGACAGCCATGGAAAATGAAAGAACTGTTTTTAAAGTGAACGCCGGGGGTCCTCTTGAAGTTTCAGGTTCATTTGAGATCAAAATCCCCGGAAAAAGAGTCGTTGAGCAGAAAGATACCATTTACCTCTGCAGGTGTGGAGGTTCATCCAACAAACCATTTTGTGACGACAGCCATAAGCGGAACGGATTTTCCGGCTGAAGTTCTGTTAAATCAATTATTACCTTTGAGGCATGCCGGCGATCCAGGTATATTCCGAAATAGGAGATCTTGAAGGGGTCATCCTTCACCCGCCAGGACCGGAGGTGGAGAACATGACTCCCAAAAATGCGGAGCGTGCCCTCTATAGCGATATACTCAATCTGGCCGTCGCAAGAAGGGAGTACAACCAGCTGGAGAGCCTGCTTCAGCACCTGGTTCCCACTTTCCGGGTCATGGACCTGCTGAAAGATGTCCTCCGATCCGATGAAATCCGGGAAAAAATTGTAAAAAAGGCATGCTATCATGAGGGTCACCCTCAACTCATCGGCCAGTTGCTCGATCTTAATGAAGTACAGCTGGCCAAGCAGCTGGTTCAGGGAGTTCCTCTTGAACGTAATTCGCTCTCCGGCTATCTGAGCAATGAACATTACTCCCTGCAGCCCCTTCACAACTTTTTCTTTGCCCGTGACGCGTCGGTGGCACTGGGCGACCGCGTACTTATCTCAAAGATGGCAAACAAGGTCAGGGACAGGGAAGCATTGATCATGCAGGCAATCTTTGACTA
>JAGLPR010000341.1 GCA_023137255.1 Bacteroidales bacterium
ATGATCACCGGGATCCTGGGTCAGTTGATAGGATTGCTGACAGCTTTCCAGGCCATTGAACGTGCGGGAGATATTTCACCAGGCATGCTTGCAGGCGGGTTAAAGGTCTCTATGATTACCACGCTGTACGGCATCCTTATCTATCTTATTTCCATACTTATTTGGTTCCTTCTGGACCTATTGCACCAAAAAAAGATTAGCTCATGAAAAAACTACATATCATATCCAAATCAGGGCTAATCACCCTGTGGGTTCTGTGCCTGCTGTATCAGCCGGTACAGGCCCAGACCCAGGATCCCTATAAGGGAATCTGGGAAGGCAAATTCATGAAAGAATTCAGAACCGCTATTCTCCTGGACATAACAGAAGATGCCCGGTATGCAGGCAAAATACTGATGTACAGTGGAGAAAACCAGATTCAAAATGATGAAATCACAAAGATCAGCATAGAGAATCTCAAGCTGACATTCTATATCGCAGCTAAAGAGACCTCATTCCGGGGGACATTTAATGAAGAGCTTACAGAGCTTTCGGGCAATTTCATCTTTCCCGATAACTCTGAACACCCTTTGGTAGTAAAGAAAGTTCAAAAGGGGGACAGCGCAGAGACAACAACAATGCCCCCTCAGGAAAAGCAGGTCAGAAAGAAAATCCCGGTGGAGCAGTTGAAATCTGATTTTCGGCTTCTGATTGACAAATTGAAGGAGTATCATCCCCGTCTCTACTCCTATACTTCTGAGGACACCTTCAATGGGGAGGTGTCCGAAATCCTCACCAGCTTGAATGCTGATTTAACACTGGATGAATACTATTTGGAGATCGCGCCCCTGGTTGCTTCTGTGAAATGCAGTCATACCGGGATTCGTCTGCCGGCAGAGTACCAGACATTTATTTTCGAAAACGGAAATTTTTTCCCGCTTAAGGTATTTGTACGTGATTTGAAAACATATTGCATTGCATCTCCCGGAGATCAGGGCACGGATCTGGAGCCTGGAACTGAGCTAAGATCCATCAACAACAGACCTGTGAAGCAGATAGTCGAAGAGCTGCTTTCTCTCATTCCTTCAGAAGGCAACTGCATGACAAGCAAATATCATGAGTTAAACCGCAATTTTCATTCATACTTCCACCTGATGGATCCATCTGAGAATTTCGAGATTGAGTTCTCGTCAGGAGGGTCAACAGGAAGTGTGCAGATGAAAGCCTGCAGTTATGATAAGCTGGAACATGAAATTATTGGAGAACCCCCGGTACACCCATTCAGTTTTCACTTTGAGAACGAGAGCGGATACGGAGTTCTTAGAGTCTCCTCTTTTGGTATTAGAAACATGGAGGAGTACTTTGCTTTCCTGGACTCAACATTTCTGTTGTTGAAGAGTTCGGGCGTAACTGATCTGTTTGTGGATCTTAGAGATAACCAGGGTGGACATCCCATCTTTGCTGCCCAGCTTTTCTCCTATTTGACAGACAAAGAGTTTACCTACTTTCAGCGAAATCCTGATGTGGCAGATTTCGAACCACTGTATAACAACATGCAGGCAAACCAAAACCATTACAATGGAAACCTCTTTGTGCTGGTCAATGGCGCCTGCCTCTCAACCACCGGGCACCTGATCTCTCTGATTAAATATCACACCGATGCGAAATTCATCGGGGAAGAGCCCGGCAGCTCCTTCT
>JAGLPR010000342.1 GCA_023137255.1 Bacteroidales bacterium
CGCACATCTGCCGACTTTGAATACGAAAGGGCCATTGCACAGATCAACAAAAAGATGCTGCCCACCGTGGAATCCATTTTTCTGTTGACTACTCCCGAACATACCCCGGTCAATTCAACCATCATCCGCGACATCATCAGGAACAACGGCGATGCGTCGCAGTTCCTCCCGGAAGGTATTGACATTAAGGAGTATCTCTGATGCATTACCGCTGGTTCATCTGTGCAGTGTTACTATGGGGGTGGGGAACATCCCTGGCCCAGATCGTTTCAATACATGGATCCGGTCCGGGTTATTCCGATAAAACCGTCCACATCACCATTTCATGGAACCCGTTTATCACTGTACATGAATACTCAAACCGTGTAACATGCAACGAGGAAGGCTCATTTGATCAGGAGATCCCTCTGGAGTCACCGAGGGTGGTTCAGTTTGAAACCGGATTGTACCAGGCCTACCTCTATATGGAGCCCGGATATCACTACGAGGTAGATCTTCCGGAATACAGGGAGAAAGACCGGGATGCCCGCATCTCCCCCTTTTATCAACCTGTGGTGATCCCGCTTTCAGTCTCTTCCCGAACCTCCCTCTCCACCCGGGAACAGGTAGCGGGAAGCCGGGATATAAACAGTGCCATAGCCAGTTTTGACTCTCTTTTTGCAGGTGTCAACAACGAAATTATCATGCAGAGAAGAAAGGGGCTCAACAGCAGCACCGATTCAATCATCCGGAACATGGAGTCGGAGTTCAAAACCGATACCCCAGAGTTTTTCTCCACTTACAGGAGATTCAGGTACGGGATACTTAAACTGAACGAAGGCAAAACCGGACTGGAGGCACTGAGCCGGGATTTTCTCGGACCCGCTGTGATGGAGTGGCACCCGGGTTTTGTTGAGCTGTTCAGGGCCATGTTCAAGGATTTTATATTCTATTATTCGGGAACGCCTGACGGAAAGGAACTAAGGACCCTGATCAACCGCACACAGGATTTTCGCCAGGCCAGAGAGCTTATTCTGAAACACCCGGCCGTGTGGAGCGATACCCTGGCGGAGATGATCCTCCTCCAGGAGTTTTCCGAGCTGTTCTACCGGGGCGATTATCACAAAGAAGCCATTCTGATCATGCTTGATTCCATGGCCGGTAATCCGGTCTCTCCCGATTTCGGAATCTATGCAGCGCAGTTAAAAAAGAAACTCTCCAGTCTGGTAACAGGTCATCTTCCTCCACCCTTCTCGCTGGAGGATCTGGATGGAAAGCTCTGCTCCCTTGACGACTTCAAAGGAAAATATACTTACCTCTTCTTCGGAACACCCGATCATTATGGCTGCATGATGGAATACCCTTTTCTGCAATCCTATATCGAGAAGCACGCTGCCTATCTCAATGTGGTCACTATTATGGCATCGGAGGAGCGAAGCGAACTGAAAGATTTTATGAAAAGGAACGGATATCACTGGAAAGTACTTCATTATGAGAATCAACCCGGTGTGATGTCTGATTACCTGGTGAGGGCCTATCCCACTGCTTACCTGATCGATCCTGAGGGAAAACTCCTGCTCTCACCGGCCACCCTTCCCTCTGGTGGATTTGAGCAACAACTGTTCCGGATTATGCGTTCGAGGGGAGAAATTTGATCAGATTAGTTTCCGCATATAGAGCACATCGAGGATGCTTGCATAGGTATTTTGCCGGATAAAGTCGGTACTCCCGGGAGTAACCCACCTGTAATCGGTGATGCCCTCCTTAGCCTGTAAAACAGGCTTATCTGTACCCTTATACTCCATCTCAAACCACCGGGTTTTCTTGAGCACCTTCTCGCCTTTCAGACGGTAAGTATGGTAGGTGGATAAGAGTGGCTCCACAAGCTTCAGTCCCGATAATCCGGTCTCCTCCTCCACCTCCCGCATTGCGGCTCCCCGGAAATCCTCACCCTTCTCCAGCTTCCCTTTCGGAAGGTCCCACACACCATTCCGCTTGATCGCCAGGAATTCATGATTTACATTAAACACCAATCCCCCTCCCGCTTCAATCACCCGAAAACAGGCCTTGAACTCTTCGATCACCATCAGCATGTCTTCGTGAAAGATATAGAGGCTGTTGATCTGATTCAGCAAACTGAACATTTCAATAAGCTCATTCAGTTCATGGATGTTATTGTACTTGTAGAAGAGACCTTTATTTCTCTCAAAAGCCCTGGAAAAATTATCCCCGAAATATACTGTTCTGTCGTTGAAAAAAACTTTATACATTTGCTGAATGGCAGAAATAAATCGAAAAGTAGCTGGCCTACTGCTGCAAAGTAAAGCAATTATACTTGAACCCGCAAAACCCTTTACATGGGCGTCGGGATGGCAATCGCCCATTTATTGTGACAACCGCGTAACACTCTCCTATCCTGAGATCAGAAACTATATCAGGGAGGCATTTACCCGGGTAATTAATGACGCCTTTCCGGCACCTGACCTGGTGGCAGGAGTAGCCACCGGCGCTATCGCCCAGGGTGCCCTGGTAGCGGATGCCATGAACCTGCCATTTGTATATGTAAGACCTTCGGCCAAAGGACACGGACGTCAGAACCTTATTGAAGGACGTCTCCAGCGGGGACAGAAGGTGGTAGTGGTTGAGGACCTCATCAGTACCGGGGGAAGCTCACTGAAGGCTGTGGAAGCACTGAGGCAGGCCGGAGCAGAAGTTACCGGAATGGTGGCCATTTTCTCATACGGATTCCAGCTGGCCGAAGACAACTTCCGCGATGCAAAGGTGGTGCTGCACACCCTTACCGATTATCACACACTCATTGAAGCTGCCCTTGAATCGGGCGATATTCAGCCGGAGCAGGTTGCTTTGCTCCAGCAGTGGAGAAAAAACCCAGCGCAGTGGAAAGTCTAAAGTTTGAAAAGTTGAAAATTGAGAGCAAAATAGGAAAGTCGGCATACAGTGACAGCGAGATCTATGGTTTCATTACCGATTTCAATAATTTCAGGGAACTCCTTCCTGCCGGTAAGGTAAGCGACTGGGAAGCCACAAAGGAGCAGTGCAGTTTCCAGGTACCCCCCCTGGGGCGAACCGGTCTTGAGATCATCGAAAAAATCCCCTCCTCACTGGTGAAGATGGCTTCGCTGAGAAGTTATTCCAACCACCAGTTTACCATCTGGATTCAACTCAAGCAGGCAGGTGAAAAGGATACCAGGATCAGGATCACCATCGAACCTCAGGTAAATAAAATGCTTATTTCCATGATCAAAATCCCCTTGAAAAAGTTTGTGGACGGGCTCATTGATAAAATCGAATCTTTCGATTTTTCCGGCTGACTTATCAAAGATTATTGTGCCTGGCCGGCGATATTCAGGGCTATCTCCCCGTGGCCATAGGGGACGAGCTCTCCTTCCCGTTCTACCAGGAGTTCTCCAAATTCGCTGACCCCCCTGATGATCCCTTCAAAAACAACACCTGCGGCCTCAAACTGTGATCGCTTCCCCAACAGGAATAGCCTTTCCAGGTACTCCTTTTCAAGGGCCTGTTCATATCCCTCCTTCAGTTCTTGATACCTGCTCATGATCCTCTCCACCAGAATCTCAGCAACCTCCTGAGGACCTGCTTTCCTGCCGGTCTCCAGAAATAGCGAGGTCGCAGGCTGTGGAAACTCCGGGAATTCTGACTGGTTCAGGTTCAGGCCAATTCCTGCAATGGTATGGGAGATTCTCCCTCCTGAGATACCATGTTCGATGAGGATCCCGGCAATCTTTCCCCTGGAGGTGAGGATGTCATTGGGCCATTTGATCACCGGAGCAGCTCCAAGTAAATCCAGCACTTCACAAATGGAGACAGAAACGACTCTGGAGAGATGAAACTGGCTTGAGGCTGACAAAAATGCAGGAAACAGAAGCAAGCTCATTAACAGGTTCTCTCCCTCACGGCTGTGCCATGAATTTGTACCCTGACCTTTACCAGCCTCCTGGTAATCAGCAATAACAACTAATGCTTCCTTCGGCTTTTGATGCCTCAGAAGCTCCGATACAACCAGGTTGGTTGATGTAACGTTGTCATGCTTAATCCACCTGATTCCCATGGTACAATTTTTGACAAGATTAGTTACTACAAACTACAATTTAGCCAAATAAATGTGAACGGCTAAATTCATTATCTTTGTGAATAAAAAGGCAGATGGCGGAAAGTGATTTATTAAATGTGGAGCAGAGGAGGGAGCTGATCATTGAAGCCATCAGGGAGAAGAAGGGACACCAGATCGTAACTATCGATCTTTCTCAGGTTGAGAACTCCATCTGCGATTGTTTCATCATCTGTCACGGAGATTCAAATACCCAGGTGGGTGCCATTACCGATTCTATTGAAAGGACACTGAAAGAGGAGACCGGTACAAGGGCACACCATGTGGAAGGACTCCAAAACAGCCAGTGGGTACTGATGGACTTTTTTGATATCCTGGTTCATGTCTTCCAGGAGGAGTACAGGTCATTCTACAGGCTGGAGGAGCTTTGGGCAGACGGGAAAGTGACAAGGGTGGTGGAATCATAACAAAACAGAGTGTATGACAGAGAAAAAAAATAGCCCCGGCAAGTTCCCGGGAGGCAATCTTGGAAACAGGCCAGGAGGGCCCATTAAGCCCAAGTTTAATTCTTACTGGATCATTGGGATCATCCTTCTGGTCATGATAGGAATTCAGTTCCTCAGCTCAGGGAACAGTCTCAAGGAGATGGATTCAAACCGCTTTTTCCAGGTACTTCAGAATGGAGATATAGAAAAAATTGTAATCGTAAATAAGGAGAAGGTCGAGATATACATCAAACCTGAGAGACTCAGCGACCCGGCTTACGATGATGTGAAATCCAATAAATCCAGTACCGTACTCGGACAATCGGTCCCACAATACTATTTCACCATTATCAGCCAGGACGTCTTCATTGGAGAGCTCAACAGGGTGATGAATGATCTTCCTCCCGAAAACCGTCCCACTTACACCACATCTACCCGCAGGAACTATATGGGAGAGATCATGTTATGGGTGATTCCATTCCTGCTTATCATGGGTATCTGGATCTATATGCTTC
>JAGLPR010000343.1 GCA_023137255.1 Bacteroidales bacterium
GTTGAAAATATGCTCCTCATACTCATTCCTGAAATACTTCAGGGTACTAAGTACCGGGTTGGGAGCATTCTGACCCAGTCCGCACAGGGAGGTATCTTTCATCACCTCGGCCAGGTTCTCCAGTTGCATCACCCCCTTGAATCGTTCCAGGGTAGTATGACCCTCTTCGTCTTCATATTTTCTGGTGATACTTCCCAGGATCTCAGCCATTCTTCGGGTTCCTTCACGGCACGGGATGCATTTGCCACAGCTCTGCTTATCGACATACTCCATGAAATATCTGACTGTATTTACCACACAGGTCTTATCATCCAGCACCTGTACCCCGCCCGAACCCATCACCAGCTCTTTCTCCTTCAGAGTTTCAAAGGACACCGGTATATTCATCAGCTCCACAGGGATCATGCAACCCGATGGACCTCCCACATGAAGTGCCTTCAGTTCTCTGCCTTTCCGAACTCCTCCAAGAATATCGTTGACAATGGTATCAAATGTGGTTCCCATTGATACCTCCACCAGTCCGGACATGGCTACCCGTCCTGAAACACTGAAAATCTTGGTGCCGGGGCACTCCTTCATGCCAATCCCCTTGAACCACTCCGGACCATTCCGGACAATGGCCGGAAGGTTGGAAAGGGTTTCAACATTGTTCACCACCGTCGGGCGCCCCAGGTAACCTGAAGTAGAGGGATAAGGAGGTTTGGAAGAGGGTATTCCTCTCCTGCCCTCCAGGCTGGCAATCAATGCTGTCTCCTCCCCGCAGACATATGCACCAGGACCCTTACGGAGAGAGATCTGTAGGTTATAACCACTCTCCATGATGTTGTCGCCCAGCAGACCCATCTCTCTTAGCTCCCTGATGGCATGATCGATGCGCCTGATGGCATCCCTGTATTCGCTCTGAATATAGATATAGGCACGATTGGAACCTATGGCATAAGCAGCAATGGATATTCCCTCAAGCAGCTGGAAAGGATTGCCCTCCATCAGGTTGCGATCCATGAAAGCACCGGGATCGCTCTCTTCGGCATTACATACCAGGTATTTCTGATCTGAAGGAGTCTGGAACGCCGCCCTCCACTTTTCACCAGTAGGAAAGCCTCCACCCGACCTTCCCCTCAGTCCGCTTTCATTCACTAGCTCGCACACTTCCCTGAAGGTGTAGCTTCGAATGATCTTCAGGAAGGCGCTGTAGCCCCCAATGGCAACATATTCACCAAAAGAAAAGGGATCTATTATCCCGCAGGCTCCCATCACAATACGGTTCTGCAGAGCAAAGAATGGAATTTCATCCAGGAAAGAAACATCGGCCCACGCCTCGTGCCCTTCCCTCCGGAGCTGTCCAATGACCAGTTGCCCGGGCACCACCTGGTGAAACAAATCATCCAGTAGGGTGGGTACCTTATCAGCGCTTACCCTGCTGAAAAAGAGCCGGGTGCGGCCCGGTAACTGAACCGAAACCACAGGCTCCTCCGAACTGAGTCCTATGCTGCCGGTCTCAGCCAGGTCGATTTCAAGGGAACGGTCTGCCACATACTGCTCAATGGCTTCCATGGTCTGCCTGGCACCTGCAACAATCCCTGAGGTGGAACTGTTTACCATCACCAGGGGCCTGGTGATGTGAGAGCGGTTAAGCAGACTTTTCCTACCCTCCTCCTCAGGAGTCAGTTCAGAAGGATCAACCTGAGCCAGTTTCAGTAAATATTCCCTCTCACTCTGCATCTTCCCGGTATTGTTTAATGATCTCCCTGACCTCTTTAACGCCAATTTCGGAGTAATAAGTACCATTGACCGCCATTACCGGCGACTGACCACATGCACCGATGCACGATTGTACTTCCAGACTGAACATGCCGTCACGTGTGGTCTCTCCATCTCTGATCTCCAGCAGCTTGGTGATCTCATTCAACAATTCGCCTGACCCCGACATGTGACATGATGTGCCATTGCAAAGAACCACATGGTACATTCCACGGGGTGAGAAGGTAAACTGGTTAAAGAAAGTAGCCAGACCGTACACTTTGCTGGTAGGTAGTGACAGGTGTGAACCGATCCTGGCAATGGCCTCCTCGGAAATGTATCCGAACTCATCCTGTACAGCCTGCAAGAGCGGGATCAGGGCATGCCTCTTGATCTGGGGAAACCGGTGAAGAATCTCTTCAATACGTGAGGTATGGCTTTCCATTGAATGGAATAATAAGCAACTAAATAATTCTGCAATTCTGGTCGATTTCACAGAACACTCAAAGATATTGATTAAGTTTGTTATTTGAAAAACAGTAAATAATTTTAACTCATTATAAATTACAGACAGCCTGACACGATTTTACTAACTTTGAACAGCTACATCCCAATGGTACTGATTAGAAAAGAGATCAAGATTTGTATGGGGAGTTCCTGTTTCAGCCGCGGGAACAAACAGACCCTCCTGGTGATTCAAAAATACCTGAAGGACCATCACCTGGAGAGGGAAATTGTCCTGAAAGGCAATCACTGCTTCAGTGACTGCAGTTCAGGACCCGTGTTGAAGATTGGAAACAGGGTGTATGAGCAGGTAAGCAGCGATAGTGTCCTGGATATCCTGAATACCGAATTCGGAGACCTGTAAAAAGAGCATTATGGAACCTCTTCTGAAAATTAACCAAGAGACTTGTATTGCATGTTATGCCTGCGTAAGGGCCTGTCCCGTAAAAGCAATCCGTGTCCAGTCAGAATGTGTCAAACCGGAAATTATTCCGGAGAGATGTATTGGCTGCGGAAGTTGTCTGGCCGTTTGTGGACCCGGAGCCATCGAAGTCAGAAATGCACGAAATGACCTCAAAAAGATCCTGACCGAAAATAAAAACGTGGCTGCACTTGTTGATCCTTCCATAGCAGGCGAATTTCCCGATATCACCGATTACAGAAAATTTGTCCAGATGCTCCGCACCCTGGGATTCAGACACATTCATGAAGTGGCTTTCGGAGTGGATCTGGTAGCCTTAGCATACAGTGAGCTCTTTAAAATGAGCCGGGGGAAATATTACATCATGTCAAATGATCCGGTAACAGTCTCTTTTGTTGAGAAGTACAAACCTGGACTGGTCCCCAACCTGGCCCCCATTGTTCCACCAGTGGCGGCAACTGCCAAGGTGGTCCGCAGGATTGCCGGTGAGGATGTAATTCTTGTACACATCAGTCCGCTTATTGCCAGCAAAAATGAGATTCTCCGGTTCGAAGGTGAGAGCCGCATCGACCTTGCCATTACCTTTGTGGAACTGCGCGAACTTTTTAAGGAATCCAACATTCACGAGACCGATCTCGAGTACAGCGACTTCGATGCTCCCCTGGGTTACAAAGGCAACTTTTTTCCGGTGGCCAACGGCATCATACAGGCAGCCGGTATTGAGGAGGAGCTGCACCTGTCGCCCGTGATTACCGTGGAAGGCAATGGCATAATAGATGCCATCAAGGAGTTTGAAGAGAACATCGGCACCATAAAAAGTCACTTTAATCTCTTTTACAAAGAGTTTCTGATGGGAAGGGGAACCAGCCTGGGTGGAAAAAGAATCCTGAGACGCAGTCAGCTCACCAGTTATGTGAAAAAGAGATTAAAGATACTGGATATCAAAGCGTGGTCGGACAGCATAGCCGAATTTGCATCACTGGACCTGAGGCGGACCCTGAAAGCAGACGACCAGTCGCTCCCTGTTCCATCCGACAGTAAATTGAATAAAATCCTGAAAGACCTGGATCAACTGGAATCTCCAGAGGTGGGATGCGGGGGATGCGGATATGCCAGCTGCACCGACTTTGCCATAGCCATTGCCCAGGGATTGGCCATACCGGAAATGTGTAACACCTATGCTTCCCGAAACAGGCAGGATCATATCCAGTCGCTGAAGATCAGCAATGAAAAGCTGGCCCAGGCCCAGGATGACCTGAAGAAATCGGAACGTCTTGCACAAAAGGAGAGTGAAGCTGCCGGAGAAGCCACGGAAATTCTCCGCCGGATGCTACATAAACTACCATCCATGGTGGTCATCTGTGACACGAACCTGAAGATTATCCAAACCAATGACAGCTTCATCGATATGCTGGGTGAAGATGCCATGGAGATCAACGAGGTGGTTCCCGGCCTGGCAGGTGCAGATCTCAAAACGCTGCTCCCCTATAACTTTTACAACCTCTTTACCTATGTGCTTTCCCACAACGAATCGATCACCAACAGGGATATTCAGCATGAAGGAAAGATGCTGAACGTTAGTGTATTTGTCATTGAGAAAGAGAAGATTGTTGGTGCGGTGATCAGGGACATGTCAGCCCCTGAAGTACAAAAAGAGGAGGTGTTAAAGCGACTTTCCGAAGTGATTGATAAGAACCTGAGCCTGGCGCAGCAAATCGGTTTTATCATGGGTGAAGGTGCCTCTGAGACTGAAAGAATGTTGAATTCGATCATTGAATCATACAACCTGAAGCAGGACCTGAAGGACCGATGAGTGGTAAATTTTATATAGAAGTAGCCTGCGATCAGCGCAACTTCGGCAACGAGCGCATCTGTGGTGATGTATTTATCAGCCGGAAGGTAAAGGAGGAGAACCGCACCATAGTTGTTTTATCGGACGGCATGGGACACGGGGTGAAAGCCAATGTACTTGCCACACTCACAGCTACCATGGCAGTGAATTTCACCATGGAGCATAAGGCAGTGGAAAAGATAGCCGATATCATCATGAATACCCTGCCGGTCTGCAGTGAGCGGCACATGAGCTATTCCACTTTCACCATTGTGGATATTGAACACGATGGACTGATCAACATCCTGGAGTTTGATAATCCGCAAACCATTATTCTGAGGGACAACAAGCCTTTCGATCCGGGCTGGAATTGCCTTGTGCTTGACAGTGAGAAGAATAGAGGCAAAGAGATCACCACCTGCCAGTTCGAACCCAGGAAAGAGGACCGGATTATCTTCTGCAGCGACGGCATCGCACAATCGGGACTGGGGACAGACAAATACCCCTTGGGTTGGGGAAGGGCCAACATGCAGGATTACTCCATTAAACTGGTTCAGAACAGTCCCAAAATTTCCGCTTCCAAACTTGCCTCAAAAATGGTGAATATGGCTAACCGCAACGATGGCTTTAGTTCCATGGACGATACCAGCTGTGCCAGCCTCTATTTCCGCAAACCACGCAAACTTATGATTGTCACCGGTCCACCCTATGAAGAGGAGAATGACAGCAAACTGGGAGAAGCGGTCAAAGGATTCAAGGGTAAGAAAGTGGTGTGCGGGGCAACCACAGCCGATATCATCGCCCGGGAACTGGGACTGGAGATTGAGGACAGCCTGGTTTTCGATGATCCGGAATTGCCACCTGTTTCCCACATGGAAGGCATGGACCTGGTCACCGAAGGAATCCTCACCATTACCAAAGTGACACGCATTCTAAAGGATTTTTCACCCTCATATTCTCTGGGAAAAGGGCCGGCCGACCGGATAGTTAAACTGGTGAATCAAAGCGACGAGATTCATTTCATCATTGGTACAAGGGTAAATGTTGCCCACCAGGATCCAAACCTTCCCATTGACCTGGAAATCAGGCGGACAGTGGTGAAACGGATGGCCAGGATGCTCGAAGAGAAATACCTGAAAGAGGTGACGATCAGGTATATATGATATACAAAAGCACGGGTAGCTATTCTTGGCACACTTATTGACATAGTGGTGTGGCCGCTTCTGCAACAGCAGAGCTGACAGTTTGACTGAACAGAAAGAGAAGGAGTTGAAAGATGGATGGATTAGTAAACAGTATTAAGAACTTGATGATCCCTATTGACGAAGAGACAGAATATATCCCCTTACTCTCTGAAGAAGAAGAGGAGGATCTGAAGAAACTGAACATTCCTGATGTGTTGCCCATTCTGCCATTGCGCAACACTGTTCTCTTCCCCGGAGTGGTCATCCCCATCACCGTTGGCAGGGATAAATCACTCAGGCTGGTACAGGATGTCTATAAGAAGACTAAGATTCTGGGAGCTATTGCACAAAAGGATGGCAATATTGAAGACCCGGAAATTGATGATCTCTACAAGGTGGGTACTGTAGCACAGATACTGAAGATCCTCGAAATGCCCGATGGATCCACATCAGTAATCATCCAGGGCAGAAAGCGCTTTTTGCTGGATGACCTTATTACCGAGAAACCATACCACGTTGCCAAGATCACTCCACTTGAAGATGAAGAAGATGAGCCTGCCGGAGAGGCCAAAGCAGTCGCTGCCGCATTGAAAGAGCTTTCCATCAAAATCATCAAGCTCTCCTCCAACATTCCCACAGAAGCCACTTTCGCCGTCAAGAACATTGAGAGTCCCTCTTTCCTGGTCAACTTCCTGGCCTCGAATAGTGAACTCTCTCTGAAACAAAAACAGGAACTGCTGGAGACAAACAGTGTTGCAAAACGTGGCTTTACTTTGTTGGAAAGCTTCTCCAAAGAGGTTCAGATGCTGGAACTGAAAAACGATATCCAGACCAAAGTCAAAAGTGATCTTGATCAGCAACAGAGGGAATTCCTGCTGCATCAGCAGATGAAAACCATTCAGGATGAACTGGGTGGTTCGCCGCAGGACCAGGAGGTAATCGAGTTCAGGGAGAAAGGGAAAAAGAAAAAATGGAGCAAGGAGGTGGCGGCTGCCTTTGAGAAAGAACTTGACAAATTGCTGAGGCTGAACCCTGCCACAGGTGAATATTCTGTACAGGTCAACTACATACAGACCCTGTTGGAACTTCCATGGAACGAATACACCCGGGATAATTTCAACCTGAAACGTGCCAGTCGCATCCTGGACAAGGACCACTTCGGTCTGGAAAAGATCAAGGACAGGATCCTGGAGCACCTGGCGGTACTGAAACTGAAAGGCGATCTGAAATCCCCGATCCTCTGCCTGGTTGGTCCCCCGGGAGTTGGAAAAACTTCCCTTGGAAAATCGATTGCAGAGGCACTGAATAGAAAATATGTCAGAATGTCACTGGGCGGGCTCCACGATGAAGCAGAAATCAGGGGGCATAGAAAAACTTATATTGGAGCCATGCCCGGCAGGGTGGTACAGAATCTGAAAAAGGTCAAATCGGCCAATCCGGTGTTTGTGCTCGACGAAATTGACAAAGTGGGCAGAAGTGCTCAGGGAAATCCGGAGTCGGCCCTACTTGAAGTGCTTGATCCGGAACAGAACTCCTCTTTTCACGATAACTTCCTGGAGCTGGATTTTGACCTCTCCATGGTAATGTTTCTTGCCACGGCAAACACCACGGCAGGCATCAATCCGGCCCTCCTCGACCGCATGGAGATCATCGATCTCTCAGGTTATATTGTTGAAGAGAAGGTACAGATTGCAAAAAGACACCTGATTCCCAACCAGATTGTAAATCATGGCCTTACCAGGAATCAGATTTCCATCCCTGCCAAGGTCCTGGAATATATCATTGAAAGCTATACCCGTGAATCGGGTGTAAGGCAGCTGGACAAACATATAGCCAAGCTGGTAAGGGTGGTGGCCAAGTACATTGCTTTCGAGGACAGCTATGAAAAGAAGCTCTCCAGAAAAACGGCCACCGAAATCCTTGGACCGCCCAGGTACATCCGGGACAAATATGATGGAAATACCCATGCAGGTGTGGTTACCGGACTTGCCTGGACCTCCACCGGGGGTGAAATACTTTTTGTAGAAACTTCGCTGAGCCAGGGAGAAGGCAAACTTACCCTTACCGGAAATCTGGGCGATGTAATGAAGGAATCGGCTGTTCTGGCACTTGAGTACCTGAAATCGCACGCTTCAAAGTTTTCCATCGACACAGAGGTCTTCAAAAGATACAATGTACATGTTCACGTGCCGGAGGGAGCCATCCCGAAAGATGGTCCATCGGCAGGGGTGGCCATGATGACGTCCATCACTTCTGCCTTTACCCAGCGGAAGGTGAGGGAACAAACAGCCATGACCGGTGAGATCACCCTGAGGGGTAAGGTACTTCCTGTGGGCGGTATCAAAGAGAAAATCCTGGCCGCAAAAAGGGCCGGCATCACTGACATTGCCATCTCTGTTGAGAACAGGAAGGATGTGGAGGAGATCAATGAAATCTACAGGAATGGATTGAATTTCAGGTATGTAAATGAAATATCAGGACTGATGGATTTCGTCCTGTTGCCCGAAAAAGTAGATCAACCCATGAAGGTTGTCTAACAGATCAGCAGCTTGGCCGTTTCTATGCCATCTGCTTTCTTGATTCTCACAAAATAGACACCGCACGGTAGTCCTTTTCCTTCCAGGTCGGAGACTGAAAAGTTGTCTTTTTCCCCTGATTGTAATTTATAGACTGGCATGCCTTCAAGGTTAAATACTTCTACCATGGTTCGCGAGTTAAGGAGTGAATATCGATGCTCATTGTGCCGTCTAATTTATAGGACGATACAGGGAAAGTAAAGAGAAATCATACTTATTGTGTGAACAGTGGATTCTGGATTGTGAAGCCTGTGGTTTTCTGGATAAACCGGTTTACCTGGTGAAGATCGATTCCAGCATCTTAATTTTCTGTGCCGGTATCCTGATGGTGCAAGTATCACCCGGGTACTCGAGCAAACAATTGCTGTTTTTCCGGTCCACCTTAGAAAGGTATTTCAGGTTCAACAGGTAGGAACGGCTGGCCCGGAAAAAGGTACCCCCCTCAAAAAGCTTCACAATGTTGCCAAGGTTCTGGGTGCATATCTCACGGGTACCGTTGGTAAGCTGAATGTAGGTGTAATTACCATCGGCTTCGCAATAGACCACCTCGGCAGGGTCGATCAACATATACCCTGCACGGGTGTTCAGTTTGATCCTGGCAGGTCCGTTGTTCCTCAAGGTCTCAATAAGCTGGTATAGTTCCTGTGTCTGAACCTTCCATCCCCGGGTTCTGAAGCGCAAAATAGCACTATCCAGCTCCTCCTGGTGAACAGGCTTCAGGATATAATCAAAAACAGAATTGCGGATGGCCTGGATGGCATAATGCTCATAGGCAGACACAAAAATAACTCCTGGTTGATGGTCTGATCCCTGGATCTGTTCAATTAAGTTAAATCCATCCTTTCCCGGCATCTGAATATCCAGGAGTACCAGGTGGGGCCGTTCCCTCTTCATAAGCATGAAGGCCTCATCCACATCTCCGGCTGTCCCGATCACAGATACCCCGTCGCTCTCCTGCAGCATGTATTTCAGCAATTCACGGGCTTCGGGCTCGTCATCAACGACCAGTATTTTCAACAGATCTTCCATGAATAACAGGAATTACATTTCCTCTCTGGGCGCAAGTTATAAAAATCCCTGAAGGACAAAAAACAGAGATGTGCTGCCCACAATTGATTCTCCTCGCAGCAAGCTGCGAGAACTCATCGATTAATTGTTAATTTTATTTGTGCTCGCTACCCCCGAAGTAAAACTTCGGGGAATGTGCTCGCATAATTCAGGTTTTTTTTGTAATCTTCAATGTTTTAATGCTGTAAAAGGCATGCCAAACTCTAACCCGCATAGAACAACAGCCAGCTTTGGCACCCTGCCGGTCTTCATGACGGCAATCTCCACTATTCTGGGTGCCATTCTTTTTCTAAGATTCGGGTATGCTGTTGGTCATCAAGGTTTTATAGGCGTTATCGGGATTATTTTCCTGGGACATATGGTGACCATCCCCACCGCCATGGCTGTGGCCGAAATTGCCACCAACCAGAAGGTCCAGGGAGGTGGAGCATACTATATTATCAGCCGTTCCTTCGGACTCAACATCGGATCGGCCATCGGAATTGCCCTCTATCTGAGTCAGGCCATCAGCGTGGCTTTTTATGTCATCGCCTTTTCTGAAGCATTTGACCCCCTGATCCGGTACTTGCATTACGAGATCAATACCCCGTTGATCGATAAGCGTTGGGTGGGGCTGGTCAGCATGACCCTGTTGTCGTTGATCATTCTGACACGAGGCGCCAATATGGGCATGAAGGCCCTCTATTTCGTGGTGGCCATTCTATTTACCTCCCTGCTCTTCTTTTTCCTGGGGAAACCGACCACCACCGAACATCCCCTTATTCTGAATGCCCAGATTCAGAATCCCGATAATTTCTTCTTTGTGTTCACCATTATTTTCCCTGCCTTTACTGGACTTGTGGCGGGACTGGGACTTTCAGGCGATCTTCGCGATCCCAGCAGATCGATCCCCAGGGGGACACT
>JAGLPR010000344.1 GCA_023137255.1 Bacteroidales bacterium
CAATTTTATTAGGACCTGAGGCCATGATGGTTTTGAAATATCTATTAAGATATAAAATCTGAATGGGTAGATCAAGTTAGGGAATTATTGTGCATACCCCAATAATACCTGATGCTTTCCCTGCATGGCTGGCTGGGCCTGAAGTTCAAGTATTCAGCAAGTGATAAGCAATAAAAAATGGGGATACTTTCTTAAGATTTTGCTCAACGGCGTAGTGTATGAAAACTGGGTTGTCCATTTCAGGA
Organism: Bacteroidales bacterium; assembly: GCA_023137255.1. Taxonomy (GTDB): domain Bacteria; phylum Bacteroidota; class Bacteroidia; order Bacteroidales. Next base: position 246 of record JAGLPR010000344.1, read on the forward strand.
AATCCGGAAGTCACAAGCTTGTGAGTTTTTCCCAATGTGTGACTTCTAGCTTCATTTGCATATGCTTAGTTGTTATTATAATAGACTGCATAACAGTGTTTTACAAGGATGCGGAAGATACGTAATCATTATTCAGGAGTCACATCTCTGTGAAGAAGTCACTACCCTGTGACTTGCAAAAAACCGAAAATGGGATAGGTAGGAGGCCTGAAAGTAACACAGCATGTATTCCGATGCAGCTCAATAATGGGGTCCAAAGGGAATTATTGTGCATACCCCTAAAATAATCAAACCCAAAACCAAGATGAGTTTGTATGTCCTGAAACGAATGGTATTGTTGGAACATTGTTTCCAGTACAATTTTCCAACACTTTCGTTAGTTAGTATTATATTCGGAAAACTTCTGATTGTGAATATCCGCCTGCTTCTGTTTTCACTAATACTGATCGTCGCTACAGCAGTGAACGGACAGGAAAGAGGTATGCTGACCGGGAGTGTAAAGGACAGCATTGGCGATCCGGTGGACCTGGCCAATGTGGCCCTGCTTGGAACCGGGGAAGGGACCATGACAAAACCTGATGGCAGCTATGAACTGGAGATTCCTGCTGGCCGCTCCTACACCGTGGTGATCTCGTGCGTGGGATACCGGACCAAGCAGTTTGCTGTCCGCCTCAATCCGGGAGAATCAAGAAACCAGGAGATCTCCCTTCAGAGAGATATAAGGTCCATCAATGAAGTATCGGTTACCGCCCGCCAGGAAAGGGCCAGTACGTTTCAACGCATTAATGTGGAGGAGCTGAATTACATGCCCACCTCAATAGGAAAAGTTGAAACCATCATAAAATCCCAGGCCGGAGTCAGTTCAAACAATGAATTAAGTTCCCAATACTCCGTAAGGGGCGGAAACTTCGATGAAAACCTGGTCTATGTGAACGATATAGAGATCTACAGACCCTTCCTGGTTCGTTCAGGGCAACAGGAGGGACTGAGTTTTGTAAATTCCGACCTGGTATCGTCCATCAAGTTTTCAGCCGGGGGATACGATGCGAGGTACGGTGATAAGATGTCTTCGGCACTTGATATCACCTACAAGAGGCCACGTCAATTTCGGGGATCAACCTCAGTCAGTCTGCTGGGTGCCTCTGCACACCTGGAAGGAGCATCCAAAACACAACGCTTTACCTTCCTGGCCGGATACCGTTACAAAACCACCTCCTACCTGTTGAATACCCTGGAAACAAGCGGGGATTATAAACCACAGTTTTCCGACTTCCAAACCCTCCTCACCTACCAGCTCACGCGAAAAATGGAGATCTCTTTCCTGGGCAACTACTCCTCCAACATATACCAGTTTGTTCCTGCCACCCGGAATACGCAATTTGGTACCAAGGATCTGCCCCTCAACCTGAAAATCTACTATGATGGCCAGGAGGTGGACCAGTTCGATACCTACCTCGGGGCTCTTTCACTCCGCTGGACACCAGTGAAGGGCCTGTCGCTGAAAGTAATCGGATCAGCATTCCGAACCTCCGAAGAGGAGACCTTCGACATCATGGGGCAATACTGGATCAATGAACTTGACAACACCGTCAACTCTGAAACTTATGGCGATTCCATTCTCAATATAGGCGTGGGCACAGTACTTTCACATGCCCGTAACTACCTGGATGCCATTGTGATATCAGGCTCGCACCTGGGAAGCTACCAGACCGGCAACATGCACCTGCAATGGGGAATCAACTACCAGTACCAGGACTTTTACGACCACATAAACGAGTGGGAACTGATCGACTCTGCCGGTTATGTGATTCCGTATGACGGAAAGGAACTGATCCTGACTAAATCGAGGAGATCTGAGAACAAAATAGCCTACGACCAGTTCAGCGGTTTTATCCAGAATACACTGGAAATCAACAACGAAAAGGCCGATTTTTTTGTTACCACCGGGATCCGCGGTACCGTATGGAACTTCAACCGGACCACCATGATTAGTCCGCGTGTTACCGTCAGCACCCAGCCCAACTGGAAGCGTGATATGATGTTTCACTTCTCAGCCGGGTACTTTTACCAACCCCCCTTTTACAAAGAGATGCGGATGCCCGACGGGACGGTCAATTATGATATCGAGCCTCAGCGTTCCATTCACGTTTTAATGGGAGGCGATTACATATTTTCCCTATGGGACAGACCATTTAAGCTGACCGGAGAAGCGTGGTATAAATGGCTCAATAACCTGATTCCCTATAAGATAGAAAATGTCAGATTATCCTATGCGGGAGAGAATATCTCCGAGGGCTTTGCACGGGGTATCGATTTCAAGCTAAACGGGGAGTTTGTACATGGAGCAGAATCGTGGCTCACCCTCTCCCTGCTGCAAACCAGGGAAGATGTGGAAGGCGATGTACTGCTCGAATGGAACGGAAGTGAATTTATCCGGAAGCCTGCAGGTGAGTTCCCCAGGCCCACCGACCAGTTATTTACCTTCGGACTCTATTTCCAGGATTACTTCCCCAACAATCCGGGATACAAAGTGCATCTGAATGCATTCTACGGCAGCGGCCTTCCCCTGAGCAGTCCCAACGAAGAGCAATACTATACCAACCTTCGAATGCACCCCTACCGCAGGGTCGACATCGGATTTTCAAAGGTGATCAAAAGGGAAACAGATCTCTGGGGCGAACGAAACCCACTCCGTTTTTTTGAAAGTATCTGGCTCAGTGCAGAAATCTTTAACCTACTCGGTATCAACAACGAGGCATCCTACCTGTGGGTCAGGACCATCTCCGATCAGCGTGGTATCCCGGGCATGTTCGGGATTCCCAACTACCTCACCGGCCGCAGGTTCAACTTCAAAATCTCCGTAAGCTTTTAAAGTACTATTTGCATCTTCCTGACACCAGGAATTTGCTGATTTCCATGCGGGTACGATCCATTGTCTCCCGGGCAGCCACATCATTAGGTAACTGTGCAACATCTCCCTTATAACCGATGGCCATCATTGCCATGGGTTCATACCGGGTGGGTATCACCAGTTCTTCTTTGGCACGATCCACATCATATCCGCTAGCCTGGTGAACCAGCAGGCCCATGTGGGTGGCTTGCAGCAACAGGTTCCCTACAGCCATCCCCGCTTCGTAGAAAGCAAGCCTGTTGGGCCTGTTCTTGTAAGTGGAGATGATCTGGGTAAGTGGCAGCACCAACAGGGGAGCGGTGGTTGCCCATACCTGATTCTGTTCACTTAGCAGGCTAAGAAGCACCTTGTAATCAGGCATATCCCTGGTAGCAAAAATAAAGCGCCAGGGCTGTGCATTCATGCTGGAGGGTGCCCACCTGGCAGCCTCAAAAAGGAGGTGGATGGTGTCATACTCCACCGGGCGGGAGTCGAAGGCCACCGGACTCCATCGGTCCGTGATAAGTTTGTTCAGTTTATCCATGTTTTGCTGATAAGAAAGTGAGTATTATTACCATTAATAACAGTCATACCTTGAGATATGTTTTATTACCTTTATGACTTCGTTTTATTATTCACTACAATATCGTCTAATTATGAATACAAAAGACTACATCCAGCGAGAAGACAAGTATGGTGCACACAACTACCACCCGCTTCCCGTGGTGCTTGACCGTGGAGAAGGGGTGTATGTATGGGATGTAGAAGGCAGGAGGTACTATGATTTTCTTTCGGCTTATTCAGCTGTTAACCAGGGGCATTGCCACCCGAAGATCGTGGGTGCGATGACTGAGCAGGCCTCAAAGCTTACTCTCACCTCCAGGGCATTCTACAGCAGCATGCTGGGTGAATTTGAAGAATATATTACCAGTTATTTCGGCTATGACAAGGTGCTTCCCATGAATTCAGGAGCTGAGGGGGATGAGACTGCACTGAAACTCTGTCGCAAATGGGGCTATGAGAAGAAAGGAATTCCCGAAAATGAAGCAAAGATCATTGTATGTGAAGGCAATTTCCATGGCCGGACCATCACCATCATCTCCATGTCGACTGATCCTGATTCCTACAAAGGATTCGGACCCTATACTCCCGGGTTTGTCACCATTCCCTACAACGACACCAAAGCGCTGGCTAAGGCACTTGAAGATCCCAATGTGGCCGGTTTCCTGGTGGAACCCATCCAGGGTGAAGCCGGGGTATATGTTCCCGACAGTGGCTTCCTGAGCAAAGCGTATGAGCTGTGTAAAAATAAAAATGTACTCTTCATTGCCGACGAAGTTCAAACCGGACTGGCCAGGACAGGGAAACTGCTTGCCTGTGACCACGAAGAGGTTCGTCCCGATATCCTGATCCTGGGCAAAGCACTCTCAGGAGGTGTCTACCCGGTATCGGCTGTACTGGCTGACGACGACATCATGCTCTGCATTCGCCCAGGAGAGCACGGATCGACCTATGGTGGAAATCCTGTGGCTGCCAAAGTGGCCATCGCTGCACTGGAGGTGATCAGGGAGGAGAAACTCTCGGAACGTGCTGAAGATCTGGGTGAGAAATTCAGAGCCGAATTGAGAAAAATTGACTCTCCCATGGTTGAACTGGTCAGGGGCAAAGGCCTGCTCAATGCCATTGTAATCAAACCCACCAACGGCAAAACCGCCTGGGATGTTTGCGTGGCACTGAAAGAGAACGGACTGCTGGCCAAACCCACCCACGAGCACATCATCCGTTTCGCTCCTCCCCTGGTGATCACCGAAGAACAGCTGATGGAGTGTGCAGAAATCATAGGCAAAACCATTAAGGAATTCAGCTAACTGAATTAGGCGTAAGCTGAAAGGCGTAAGC
>JAGLPR010000345.1 GCA_023137255.1 Bacteroidales bacterium
TAAGCTGAAAGGCGTAAGCTGAAAGAAAAAACTCCGGGAATTTCCTCCCGGAGTTTTTTTCTAACACTATAACATTTCTAACGTTTGCGGAGCAAACACTCTATTTCTTAATATACTTCCGTGTGGTTTTTGTTTCCGGACCCTCAATGCTGAGGATATACAAGCCCTTGTTCTCCTCTGAAATGTCCAGGGTGATCACACCCCCTGCCGACCTGAACTCATCGGTTCTTATCATCCTCCCGTCTGCAGCGTAAATCCTGACCGAATAATCACCTGCAGCAGGCAGATCCATCATAATCAAACCCTCTCCCGGATTGGGCCAGATATTGAGTGTCTTATTCTCCAGGAATGAGACTCCAACGGGCCATCCGGCGTAGATTCCATCATCACTTACGGTATAATTCAAACCCGATACAATCTGATTTCCTGCTATAGTCACCTCATGGGTATTCAACATTTCAAGACCCGCCACATCCACAACGAGTATATAATCACCGTCTGGAACGTTGTCGAATATAAACATCCCCGTTTCATCGGTCTCAGCATATGCGACCACTTCACCCGCATTGGTTGATTTTTTGCTCTTTTTCAGAAGGATAACCGCAGTCTTTTTCGCCGGATGCGCATTGGTTCCCTTCAGGCCATATACATCTTCGGTGGAGATAATACCCGACATTTCTCCAGAGCCATCACCCGAAGTAAGTTTAGGGATCTCTACCAGGATAATATTGACAATATTGGCATTGAATTCGGGAGTGATATCAATGAACTGGGCAGTCTGCCAATCCACGCTGTTCCCATAATAGGTGGGGATACCATTGGGATATTGTCCCAGGTCAGTCATCGCCTGAAGCTCATAGTTTCCGGGGTAAAGGTCAGTAAACTGGTAGGATCCGCCAGCGTTGATCAAAGTGGAATCAACTACAGGATAGCCTCCCCAGGGAGCCGATTTGATGGCCCGTACCAGTCCCGGGTATACCGGACTACCCGTCCCATCGGTCACCAGTCCCCCCAGATTAATATCCGGTGTAAGTTCTACCAGCCAGCTGGAATAAGTATCACTTATTGCAGGTAATATGGCTGATCCAATGACCAGGCTATTTGCCTCTGTCATATACATGGAAGAGAAAACTTCTCCATTGGGAAGCACTTCCAGGTCAACTCCGTTTAATCGATAATAGTAAGGACCATTCAACAGGTTTGCATTATTATACCAGAGTGCCTGTCCATTGTAATCGAGTCCCACATGGAACAGAAAATCAGAGACACCAACCGGAACTTCGGTGATTCCTTCCAGATCCTGTGTCATATAATTGGATCCCATCAACGAAACATTGCCGGAGCGGTCAGAGTCAAAACCATAAAGATTGAGATAATCGGAAGTAAGTCCGTATCCCCAGAGCTCTTCACCGGTCTCCATATCAACAGCTGCCACAAAAATACCTTCATTAAAGGTATGGTCGAGTGTTCTTCCGGCAATTGAGAAGCCAGTGGTGGTATTGAAGAAACCAGTCATATAGAGGATCTTGTTTCTCCAGTTGATTGCGTCATAATTGAGGTATGCCTGAAACACCTCACTTTGCGCACCTTTCTTCTTCTTATCCACGTTTGGCCTCATGTTTTGAATGGGCCGTCCCCAGATGAAGTCTCCATTTTGTCCCATCCTGTAAACAAATTGGTTTTCAAAATTCGCGCCACCGGGAAAAGAAATTTCAGCATTACCCAGTTTGAAATATCCCGTACTGCTTACCCCGGCCAGTACAAAATCGCCATTAGGCATTGGATATGCCTCAAAAACAGCAGTCTGATAACCATTGCCATTCATCGGACCGTCCTGAACCCACCTAGGGCTACCGGCCGCGTTAAACATTACTGCAAACATGCCATAGGTGTCCATGTAGGCTGGGAGTGAATTGTCATTGATCAGGGGACTGCTTTCGGTACCATAGGATCCGGTCAGCAATACGGTGCCATCATTCCCGGGATGAATGTTTATTTTATTGAAATAGGGGGAGGTACCAGATGCATCCATGTCAAACCCGGCTGTATAGGCCCACTCAACATCAAGATTGCGGTTGTATTTAACCAGGTAGAAATAGTCAGGAGAGACATCTTTACCCAGAGTCCCATAGCCAAGTAGTACCATGGGTGCAGATGCTTTCCCATAAATATAAACTGAGCCATCCTGGGGATCCATAATGGCATCGGAATAGACATACATGCCAGGAGCCAGGTCCCAGATATTGATGATTTTTATCAGCTGACAATTCGGATCATAGCTAGCTATGAACTCAAGATGGTTGTCCCCACCTATTGGAAGTACCTGGCCGTTGGCATCCACATCCTCCGAAGCCTTGGCCATTACAGTGAGGCCACCCTTGAATGAAAAAGCATTCTCTGCATAATAGGCTCCCCTGATATAATTGGATTTCAGGGGCACCCCTTCACGATCATACTTGATAAAATAGATGTTGCTGAAATCAGAGTAGACTTCTGTCAGCAAGGGGTGGTTTACTGCGGAGTGATTGGATCCTGAGATCCAGTACAATCCCTGAGCATCTGCCTCAACCAGGTGTGGATCACTTGGATAAGCAGACAAACCAACAATATCTGTGCTACCGGGTACCAACTGTTGTCCCATTGCTGTTACAGCAATCAACAGTATATAAGTAAGAAGTAGATGTTTTTTCATGGTATCAATAGTTAGTTTATTTCAAATATCTGATTCCCATCACCAGGATATCATCCACCTGCTCCTCTCTTCCCATCCAGGTTTTGAGTTCCATTTCAAGAAGACTTAACTGAGTTTTGGCTGGCTCACCGCTGATCCGTGTCAACAGTCGTTTAAAGGGTCTGGCTTTGTATTTTGATCCCTTCTCACCACCGAACTGGTCAGGAAATCCATCCGTGTAGAGGTAGATCATATCCCCGTTCTCAAGCTGGATCTTGTGGTTGGTAAAGGGTCCTTCCTCACCCACATGTTTGCCCACAGGCATTTTGTCTGCTTTATATTCAATTAATTCACCATTTCGTAATATCACCAATTGATTATAGGCGCCTGCAAACTCAAGGATATCCAACTGGGGATCGATCACCACCAGCGCAACGTCCATTCCGTCCCTGGCCTGATTATCCTCATCCTTATGAGACATGGACCTGATGATATTCGTTCTCAATCGGTCAAGGATCCTGGATGCTTTCAGAATCCCGTCATGATTTACAATTTCATTCAGGAAGGTGAGCCCCAACAGACTCATAAAGGCACCCGGAACGCCGTGACCGGTGCAATCAGCTGCACAGACAATGATTCGCTCCTCACTCTTCTCTACCCAGAAAAAATCACCACTTACAATGTCCCTGGGTTTAAAGAGGATAAAGTGTTCCGGAAGGGTCTTCTCCAGGGTCCTCTTTCCAGGCAATACCGCTTGTTGTATCCTTTTTGCATACAGAATGCTGTCGGTAATCTCCTTATTCTGAAAGGCGATCTGGTCGCGCTGCTCCTCCACATAACTCTTTTGCTCAGAAATCTCATCTCTTTGAGCCTCAATCTCCACCTTCTGGTCCTCGATCTCCCGGGTACGCAGCTTAACCTTATGTTCAAGGATCCTCTTTTCCCTGATCAGCTGACGTTCCCTGTATTTGAATACACCGTAAATAAGGGCAAGTCCTGCCAGTACTTCCAGAATAACAAACCAGAAAGTCTTCCAGATCGGAGGCTTAATGGTAAAGGCAAAGTTGGCCTCATTCTCCACCTCAACTCCATCAAGATTATATGCCTTTACCCTGAATATATAATGTCCATTGGGTAGTCTGGGATAGGGAGCAGACCTGGTGGTTCCGGGTTCGGACCAATCCTCATCAAATCCTTCCAGAAGCCATGAGAAAGTATTCCTGGAAGGAATGGTGGTATGAATTCCTGTAAAATTGAATTCCAGTGAGTTCTGCCTGTAAGGGAAAAATACCTCTCCGGAGTATTTGCTTCTGCTTTCCGGACTATCTTCCTCCAATGGGGAGTACTCAAAACCATTCACAAGGGGTGGATAGAGGAATAGAGCAGGTTGTTCGCGATGTTTGATATCATACCTGGGGTCATATTGAACCAAACCCTCTGCGGTGCCGATCCACAATTGACCACCATCTCCTTTAGAAATGGCCCTGGCATTGGTCTCAATGGGATAGAATCCTTCATCATATCCATAGAAAGAGATCTCCCCTGATTCAATGTTAAGCACATTGATTCCCAGGTTGGTGCCAATCCAGAGAGAAACGCTGTCAGCAAACTCCACGAAATAGGTGGAGTTCGATACCAGACCTTGGTTTGTACCATAGTTAACAATAGTGCCGGAAGAGCCGGGAGAAATTTTTGAAATCCCTCTGCTTTTTGTGGCTATCCATATCGCTCCATTTTGATCACTAACTAAATCAATACAAACACTGGAGGCTAAACCCCCGGCTTCAGTATAACTCCTGATGTGACCTCCATAAAGATCAAAGACAGACAGGCCTCCGGCTGTGGCACAGTAGATCAGGGAGTCTGCCTGTAACAAGCTATTCACCTGCGGATCCACAAGCCCCTCACTCTCGCCAAGGGTATTAGATACTATGCCATTATCAAGGATATAAATCGCGGAATCAGTAGCACACCAAAGTTTTTTATTGCTGGTTAAGAGCAGACTGTTGATGGTGTTATCCAGTTTACTAATATTATCCAGATCTAAGGGGTAAATAGATCTGCCATTGTACCGCATCAATCCTACATCGGTGCCAATATAGATGTTATGTTCAGAATCTTCTGCAAAAGAAAATGGCTGAGCCTCTTTTTTATAACCATCGTTTTCAGTTAGTGAAAATACTCCACCTCCCTGAAAATAGAGCAGGTTATTCTGGGCCCCAAACCATATCCTCCCCCTGGAATCCTTAAATACTGATTGAATGGAGTTATTTGGAAGGCCGGTGTCCAGGTCAAAGATTTCAAAAATTGCTTTTCCATATTTAGATGCGCCTCCCTGGGTTCCCATCCAGATGCTTCCAAATGTATCCTCAAAAATAGTCCCCACATCATCATGAACCAGGTTATTGGCTACTGTTATATGCTTGAATCTGTTATCATCTAACATCCATACACCGTCCTGGAATCCCCTGAGCCAAATTCGTCCCTGACGGTCCTCTGTCAACTCCTGTGCAATGGGATTCTCAGAACCATCACCAGGTACCTGACGGAACATGCCATTTTCATAAACAAACAATCCATCATGGTATGTGCTGCACCAGACCCTGTCATATTGGTCCTTCATCAGGCAGAGTACAATTGAATCAGATAATCCTTCGTTCTGCCCCAGTCTGTATTTTATCTCCTCTTTGCAAACCAGTATTCCCGATTCCTGTGAAGCGTACCAGATTTCATCCGGACCTACTTCAAGTATAGCACGGAAAATCTCATCCCCATCAACTAATTTCTCAGGGCTTCGGGGATCGGTAAAGATTGTAATCCCCTGCTTCTTATGGGTAACCAGATGTACCCGGCCCCTGCTGTCCACAATAGCATCCAATACCACATTCCCTGTCAATCCACTATTCCTGTCATAGTTAAATATGGAATCGCTTGTGATGACTGAAATACCATAGGGGGTCCAGGCCCAGATATTTCCGTCATGATCCTCGATCATTCCATTCACCCAGTTATCAATCAATCCGCTATCCTCATCAATAGTGTATACTGTTTCACCATCATACACTCCTATTCCACCCTGGGTTCCGAACCAAATCTTTCCTTTGCTGTCCACAAACAGGCAGTTGACATAATCGTCAGGCAGTCCGGTGGACTCATTAAAAAACTCATAATCATATCCATCATAGCGGACCGCTCCCACCTGGGTGGCAAACCAGATAAAGCCCAAATCGTCCTGGACGATGTCGTTAACTGTGTTTTGAGGAAGTCCTGTTTTCAGGGTATGGTTCTCAAGTGCAATTTTCTGTGCCTGCAGAACAGGAGTGGAGAGGCTTATCAAAATCAGCCAGAAGCAGCTTCTGAGGATAGTATAAGCGAATCTTTTTCTAAATTGCATCGCGATTCCTAATTCAATCAAATTATGAAAAAATATCTGTTGCTTCTGATATACTTATCAATAGTCAGCGGGTGCAACAATCCGGGGGGAAGATCATGGATGATCCCCGTCAGCATTGATCCTTCTGATCTTGTTTATACGCCCTCACATGCGGAAAGTTTCGAAATGCGTCGCAATCAGGTCATTGACTCTTTGGAAGGGGCTTATGTGATCCTCAGATCGTGGGATCAGAATAGTCACAACAGGCACCAGTTCAGACCCAATAACTATTTCTACTACCTGACAGGCAATGATGCCCCGCGTACCTATGCCATCCTGGGCTACAATCCGGAGGCCCAATTTGTCCTTTCGCTCCCCTCACAGAGTATCCGCACCATGATATACGATGGCAACGAACTCCCGGCTGATGAAATTCATAAACAGTTCAATCCAGATCAATTGCTATCACGCAAAGATGTTATAATCCTGATAGACAGCATACTGGGAACAGGATCCCCCATATATATGGATAGGTCGGACAGGCTTTTCCAGCACGAACTTCAAAGCATGGCCGGCGAGAAGGCCAGGGTGGATTTCAGGCACATTGGAGACTTGGTGGATGAAATGCGTGTGATCAAGGAATCGACAGAGGTAGAACGGATGCAGAAGGCATGCAATATCACCGCCAAATCGCTGACCAATGTGATGAGGGAGTGTGAACCTGATATGTATGAATTTGAAATTGAGGCGGTAATCGAAGGAACGTTTCTGGAGTATGGTTCAGCCATGCCGGGTTTCAATTCCATTGTGGGATCGGGTCCCAACAGCACCACCCTGCATTATGAACCGAATAACCGGCTGATGGTGGACGGAGATCTCCTGTTGATGGATATTGGAGCTGAATATGGCTATTACACAGCCGATATTACCCGTACAATTCCTGTGAACGGCAAGTTCTCACCCGAACAGAGAACCATTTACCAGCTGGTACTGGAGGCACAGAAAGCCGCCATTGAGCAAATGATCCCGGGCAATATGTTTACCGACCCTAATGTGGCTGTAAAAGAGGTGATCATTAAGGGTCTGGCCGAACTGGGACTAATCACAGATCCGGATTCTCCCTGGCAGGTCACTTTCTATACACTTCATGGTATATCACACTTCCTGGGACTGGATGTGCATGATGTGGGAAATTATCATGAATGTGAACTGGAGCCGGGAATGGTCCTGACCATTGAACCAGGCATCTACTTCAGGGAAATGGCGCTGGAACAGGCTCCTGAGATGTTTAAGCGAGACGCTGACAGTACGGAAATAGCAGAGTTTATCGAACAGAT
>JAGLPR010000346.1 GCA_023137255.1 Bacteroidales bacterium
AACATCAACCTGTCGAGGTATGCTCCCAAAGAGATTGACGATATCGAACAAATAATGAGATAATCTATAACAAAAGAAACATGAGCAAAGCGACGATCCATACTGAAAAAGGAGTAATGAAGGTTGAATTCTACGACAAGGATGCCTCCGGTAATGTAGAGAACTTTATCAAGTTATCCAAAGATGGCTTCTATGATGGTCTCACCTTTCACAGGGTGATCCCCGATTTTGTAATCCAGGGCGGATGTCCCGACGGAAACGGAATGGGCGGACCCGGATACAACATTAAGTGTGAGCTCGATGGAGAAAACCAGTACCACGATCGTGGTGTACTCTCCATGGCCCATGCAGGCAGGGATACAGGAGGTTCACAATTCTTTGTCTGCCACTCACGCAACAATACCAGTCACCTCGACCGGGTGCATACCTGCTTTGGGAAAGTGTATGAGGGCCTGGAGGTGATTGATGACATCCGGGAGGGTGACAAGATTGAGAAAATCGTGGTCGAAGAGTAAGTCCTGCGTACTACTTGTGACGTTGTTCAAGGAGGGATGAAACATCCCTGATATCCTTTCCCCTGGCCGACAACAACACCAGCAGGTGATAGACCAGGTCGGCAGCTTCATTGAGGAAAAGATCGTCGTTGTTGTCCTTGGCTTCAATTACCAGTTCCACAGCCTCCTCACCTACTTTCTGGGCGATCTTATTTATGCCCTTGCTAAAGAGTGAGGTGGTGTATGAACCTTCGGGCATCTCCTCTTTCCGTGCATGAATCAGCTCCTGGAGCTGGTTAATGAAGCTGGTATCGGTATTCTGTTCATTAAAACAGGTATCGCTGCCGGTGTGGCAGACCGGTCCGGCCGGTGTGGCCCTGATAAGCAGGGTGTCATGGTCGCAATCCTCCAGGATCTCCTCAACATGCAGGAAATTGCCACTCTCCTCCCCTTTGGTCCAGAGCCTGTTTTTTGTGCGGCTGAAGAAGGTGACTCTGCCCTCTTCTTTAGTAAGTTCCAGTGCTTCAGGAGTCATGAACCCGAGCATCAGCACCTTTTGTGATTTAGCATCCTGGATGATGGCAGGAACGATTCCGTTCAGTTTTTTAAAATCCATGTTATCTGACAATTATATTGTTCTTTTTCAGGTACGCTTTTAATTCCGGAACGGGAATTTCGTTGTAGTGGAAGATGCTGGCAGCCAGGGCTGCGTCGGCCTCTCCCTTTTCAAATACCTCCACGAAGTGCTCCTTCTCCCCTGCACCACCGGATGCTATCACCGGGATGGAGAGTTTCTGAGAGAGTTCTCTGAGAGCCTCACAGGCATACCCCTTCTTGGTGCCGTCGTGGTTCATGGATGTAAAGAGGATCTCCCCTGCTCCCCTCTCCTGGGCCTCCAGTGCCCAGCTGCTTAGCTCTTTCTCAGTGGCGATCCTGCCTCCGTTAATATAAACGGTCCAGCGATCATTCTTCCACTGGGCATCGATGGCCACCACCACAAACTGGTTCCCGAACCCGCGTGCTATCCGGTCTATCAGGCCGGGATCCCTGACTGCCGAAGAGTTGACCGATACCTTGTCAGCACCTGCCGACAACAGCTGGTCTGCATCCTCCACACGGTCGATGCCTCCGCCCACCGTGAAGGGGATATTCAGGTGCTCCGATATGCTACTTACCAGGTTGGTAAACAGCTTCCTCCCTTCATGGGTTGCCGTAATATCCAGGTATACCAGTTCATCGGCACCTTCACGCGCATACTTTGCTCCCAGTTCAACGGGATCTCCAACATCCACCACATTCTCAAAGTTGATCCCTTTGACTGTAAGTCCATTCCTGATGTCCAGGCAGGGTATAATCCTTTTTGCCAGCATTCTAAGCCTTATTTAGTATATAAGTTTCAATGATTTTGAGCCCGATCTTATGTTCATAGATCGCTTTCCCCACAATCACCCCGTCGATTCCCGATTCATCGAGGAGCTCTATATCCTCCATTTTACTGATGCCCCCGCTGGCCACCAGATTGAGACCAGGATCTGAGGCTTTCATCTCTTTGTAAGTATCCATGGAAGGGCCTTCCAGCATGCCGTCTTTATCTATATCGGTACAGATGGCTGTGGTAATGCCGTCTAAACGATAAGCAGAGATAAACTCGTTCAGGTCCAGTGATGTGGTTTCATGCCAGCCGCTTACCGCGATCTTCCCCGATCTGAAATCGGCTCCCAGTATAATCCGTTCCGCACCGTATTGTTTCAGCCAGCGCAGGAACATGGAACGGTCCTTCACTGCAACGCTTCCTCCTGTCACCATCCGGGCCCCAGATTCAAAGACAATCTGTACATCCTTATCGCTCCGCAATCCCCCGCCTGCATCGATCACCAGGCCGGTATGTGAAGCGATCTTCTCCAGGATCCGGTAGTTCACCACCCGCTTCTCCCTGGCTCCGTCCAGATCCACCAGGTGTAGTCTTTCGATCCCATGATCTTCAAACTGTTGCGCCATTTCAAATGGATCGCCATACTCCTTCTTGTGCCCGTAATCGCCCCTGGTGAGCCTGACACATTTGCCTTCAATGATATCTATGGCAGGAATAATCTCAATCATAGCTTCAGAAATTGGGACAGAATAAGTTCACCCGGATCACCACTCTTCTCCGGGTGGAACTGGGTGGCATAAAAATTGTTTTTCTGCATGGCAGCACTGAAAGGCACCATGTAGTTTGTTTCAGCAGCAGTGTTTTCACCCACAGGCACATAATAGGAGTGTACAAAGTAGACATAACTCCCTTTAAGTTCGGCAGGAAAAAGGTCACCCCCCACCCAATCGAGGCTGTTCCAACCCATGTGGGGAACTTTCAGTCCACCTGCCGGGAAGCGGCGAACCGGCTGATCGAAGATGCCAATGCAGGTGGTATCGCCCTCCTCTGACCAGCTGCACATTAGCTGCTGACCCAGGCAGATCCCGAGCACCGGCTGAGTCAGGTCCTTTAGTAAGCGGTCAAGACCACGCTCCACCAGGTACTTCATGGTGGTGCCCGCTTCGCCCACACCGGGAAATATGACCCTGTCGGCCGCAGTAATTGTGGCGGGATCATCTGTAATATCCCCATGCACTCCCAATCTTTTAAGGGCGTGATCTACCGATCTGATGTTGCCTGCATTATATTTAATAATCGCTACTTTCATCTCTCTCAGGCTCAAAGTTTTCCTTTGGTGGAGGGAAGTTTGTTGTTGTCCGGATCCAGTTTCACCGCATGGCCCACAGCCCTGGCAAATCCCTTGAATATGGCTTCAATCTTATGGTGTTCATTGTTGCCCGATGCCTTGATGTTCAGGTTGCATCTGGCCGCATCAGAGAAGCTCTTGAAAAAGTGGAAAAACATCTCGGTGGGGACGTCACCTATCTTCTCTCTGTTGAATTCTACCTCCCATTCGATCCATGGCCTGCC
Source organism: Bacteroidales bacterium (assembly GCA_023137255.1). GTDB lineage: Bacteria > Bacteroidota > Bacteroidia > Bacteroidales. The sequence goes on from JAGLPR010000346.1 coordinate 3,439, forward strand.
CCCGAAGTCCACTGCCACAGTGACCAGGGAGTCGTCCATGGGCAGTACAAATGCGTATCTCTCAATGCCTCTCTTGTTTCCCAGTGCCTGCAGAAACGCTTCTCCCAGGACGATGGCAGTATCTTCAATGGTATGGTGTTCATCTACCTCCAGATCGCCCGTGACTTTCACCTCCAGGTCGAATCCACCGTGTTTTCCAAGCTGATCCAGCATGTGATCAAAAAAACCGAGCCCGGTAGAAATCCGGCTCCTGCCCTCTCCATCCAGGGAGAGATCAATATTGATCGCTGTTTCACCGGTCACCCTGCTCAAGCTTGCATTGCGTTGCTGTGAGCGGATAAAGCGGTAGATCTGGTCCCAGTCATTATTGATAAAAACGGTATGTTCCGACAGACCAACTGTCTCCAGTTCCTTCCGAACTCCCTCTTCGCCCAGGAAGATCGCCCTGGCTCCCAGGTTTCCCGCCAGTTCAATATCTGTCTTCCTGTCTCCGATCACAAATGAGTTTTCCAGGTCATAACCGCCCTTCATGTATCCGGTAAGCATACCTGTCCGGGGCTTTCTGTTGGGAGAATTCTCTTCAGGCAGGGAGGGATCCATGTGAATCGCATCAAATTCCACCCCTTCGTTTCTGAATGCCTCCAGGAATTTTTCATGTGGAAGCCTGAAATCTTCTTCCGGAAAGGAATCGGTCCCCAGTCCGTCCTGGTTGCTGACCAGCACCAGTTCAAAGTCGGTATAATGTCTCAATTTGTATAGGTTCCTGAATACCCCGGGGAGATACTCCAGCTTCTCCAGCGAATCTACCTGGTAATCGCCGGCCGGCTCCCTGATCAGTGTACCGTCGCGATCGATAAATAAGACTTTTTTCATGACGATCTGTATTTTCTGAGTGTTTCAATCAATAAGCGGTTCTCCTCCGGACTTCCTACAGTGATCCGCAAACAACCTTCGCAGAGCGGTACCGACGAACGATCCCTGACAATGATTCCCCTGTTCACCAGGAACTCATAGAGTCTGCCCGGATCTTCCACCTTCACCAGCAGAAAATTGGCATCGGAAGGAAACACCTCCAGGATCACATCCATCGATTTCAGTTGAACGGCCATGTTTTCCCGCTCTTCCAGGATCTCACTGACCCACCTCTCTGCTTGTTTTACATCACCCAGTCCGGCCAATGCCTCCTTCAGTGTCAGGGCATTGATGTTGTAAGGGTACTTCACCCCGGAGAGATATCGCACCAGGTCGGGATGAGCAAACAACATTCCCAGCCTGATCCCGGCCAGTCCCCACGCTTTGGAGAGTGTCTGCAACACCACCAGGTTCTGCTTCTCAGGCAGCAGGGAGAGCACTCCCTGTCCGCTGCTGAAATCGATATAAGCTTCATCCACCACCACCACACAGTTCACATTGTCGATGATTATTAACAGGGCGTCCCGATCCAGCGAGTTGGCAGTGGGATTGTTTGGAGAGCAGAGGAAGATCATCTTGGTGTTCCGGTCCACTGCTTCAAGTACCGCATGAGCATCGAGGCTGAAATCGTCCGTGAGCAAAACTGATCTCCGCTCTACATCGTTGATCTTTGCGCAGACACCATACATGCCATAGGTAGGATCCACTGTAATCACATTGTCTTTGCCGGGATCGCATAATACCCTGAATAACAAGTCGATACCCTCATCGCTTCCATTCCCCAGGAAGAGGTTCTCTATGGCTTGATCCTTGAGCCCGGCGATGGTCCGCTTCAATTCAAGCTGTCCCGGATCGGGGTACCTGTTCAAAGGTGTATTGTAGGGATTTTCATTGGCATCCAAAAAAACCGAAGCCGATCCTGAGAATTCATCACGGGCCGATGAATAGGGATCCAGTTCCAGGATATTCTCCCTTACCAGACTTTTAATATCAAACCGCCTTTTCATCCCCAGTGTATTTTAACCTGATGGAAACCGCATTGCTGTGGGCCTGAAGCTGTTCAGCCTCTGCCATGGTCATGATGGCGTCTCCGATATTGTGCAGACCGTACCTGCTGATCTCCTGGAAGGTAATCTTCTTGCAAAAACTATCCATATTCACCCCGCTGTAAGCGTGTGCCCATCCGTTGGTGGGAAGGGTGTGGTTGGTCCCGGAGGCGTAATCCCCGGCACTTTCAGGGGTATAATCGCCCAGGAACACCGATCCCGCATTGACCACCTGTTCGGCCAGCTCGGCAAAATTCTCCGTCACAATGATCAGGTGCTCGGGAGCATAATCGTTGACCATCTCGATCATCTCCTCCTGGTTTTTCAAGAGAATCAGCTTGCTGTTATTCAAAGCTTGAATTGCAATTTCTTTTCGGGGAAGGATCTCCAGCTGCTTCTGTAACTCCCCCTTTACCCGGTCGATCATTTCGTCCGAGTCGCAGATCAGCAGCACCTGGCTGTCAGGACCGTGCTCGGCCTGGGAGAGCAAATCTGAAGCAATGAATGCCGGATTAGAGGTGTGGTCGGCCAGTACCGCCAGTTCGGAGGGACCGGCAGGCATGTCAATGGCCACAGTGTCCCGGCTTACCACCTGCTTGGCCATGGTCACGTACTGGTTACCCGGACCAAATATCTTATTTACTTTCGGAATGGTTTCGGTGCCATGGGCCATGGCAGCAATGGCCTGCACCCCTCCCACTTTAAACACCCTGTGGATGCCCAGTAGCGAAGCAATATAGAGAATGGATGCACTCACTTTCCCGCTGCTGTCGGGCGGAGTACAAAGAATCACCTCCTGGCATCCTGCGATCTTTGCCGGGATCCCGAGCATCAGTACAGTCGATAGCAAAGGAGCCGACCCCCCGGGAATGTAAAGTCCCACTTTGCTGATTGGAACCGGTTTTTGCCAGCAGCGTACCCCGGCAGTGGTCACAGTGATTCCCTGCGGGTGTACCTGCTTCTTATGAAAGGTCTGGATGTTCCAGTGGGCCTCCTCAATGGCTTTTCTTAATTCGAGGCTCACCTCCTTTTCCGACGACCGGATCTCGTCCCGGGAGACTTCCAGCGATTCAGCATCGTATCCGTCAAACTCTCTGGTATAGGTTTTTACTGCACTGTCTCCGTTGGCAGCCACATCCTGAATGATAAGCTGAACCTGTTCTTCAAGGGTATGGTGATTCAGTTCAGGTCTCTGAAGCAAGCCGGACCACTCATTTTTATCAGGATAACGAAGGATATTCATCTCTTGTGGATTAAAGATCAAACAATCATTTTTTCAATAGGAATCACCAGGATGCCCTGTGCACCCAGTTCTCTGAGGCGGTCAATGACCCCCCAGAACTCTTTTTCACTGAGAACCGAATGAACCGAGCTCCACCCCTCTTCGGCAAGGGGCATCACGGTGGGACTCTTCATGCCCGGTATGGTCTGAATGATCTGATCCAGCTTCTCATTGGGGGCATTCAGCAGGATATACTTGTTATTGGAAGCAGCCTTTACACTCCGTATCCTGAAGAGCAGATTGGCAAGAATGCTTTTTACACCCTCTTCCATGTTCCGGTTGGCAATGACCACTGCTTCCGACCGCATGATGGTTTCCACCTCTTTCAAACCGTTGCTGATCAGGGTACTTCCCGAACTAACTATATCAAAGATGGCATCGGAAACCCCGATGGACGGAGCCAGCTCCACCGACCCGCTTAACACATGAACATCAGCCTTTACCCCATGCTCTCCCAGGTATTTCGTCAGGATCACCGGGTAAGAGGTGGCGATCCTTCTGCCGTTCATATCCTCCAATCCTCCGTAATCTTCTGATTTGGGAATGGCAATGGAGAGCCTGCACCTCGAGTAACCAAGACGTTCGACCAGGTCCACGGCACACTCTTTCTCGGCGAATTCATTCTCCCCCACAATTCCTATGTGGGCCACTCCATCCTCCACATACTGAGGAATATCATCGTCGCGCAGGTAGATTACCTCCAGCGGAAAGGACTGTGCCACCGACCGCAACTTTCGGGATCCGTTGTTTAATGAGATCCCAGCCTCCTTAAGCAATTCAAGTGACTTTTCACTGAGTCGGCCCGATTTCTGAATGGCTATTCTAAGTTTCTCCATAATTCTTGTTATTAAACAAAAAAAGGTCTGCAGTATCTGCAAACCTAACAACAACTCTTTTTGGATTACAATGTACTACACAGGGTCCTGACCAATCACGTGGTGATGGTGATGATGAACACTATGCCTCCTGCAGATCCTCATGTCTTTAAAATCTACTGCAATATTAGTTATTAAATTGATAACATCAAACCGAAAGGTTGAATAATTTATTGGTAAATACTCCGGTTTGCTTTCGAATCGATAGCTGAACGCCTAAATATCCTTCAGAAGGATGTTGGACGGAGATTCCCGGATGGAGTGAAGTAAATGCTCATGGATCCTGGTAATCCGGTTCAGCTCGTCTGTCTCTGTAACCACCATCTGGTCACCCCCCATCAGCTCCATCTTGCTATAGATGTAGGCCACGGTGATCCTGTTGATGTCAGTCGCCGGCAGGTAGGAGCGGTCCTTGGGATTGTCGGCCGCCATCTCGGCCAGGATCCCCGCTTCCACCAGTTCATATACCAGGTCATTGACCAGCCTGATTGGAATCCCGAGTTCATGACTCAGTGTATCGGTGCTCCACGGATCCCCGCCATCCTCGAAATTCTTGATGATTTGGTAGGAGATCAGCAGTGTCAGGATCCGTTTGTTGTTGTGACTCAGGTTCAGGGCATCCTCCTCGAACTCGTAGTTCTCAATGTTCTGATAAGCAAAAGAGATTTCGGCGCCCACCAGAACAATCAGCCAGGTGAACTGCAGCCATATCAGGAAAAGCGGGATCATGGCAATACTTCCGTAGAGGGTATTGAATCGCCAGACTCCGATCTGCAGGTCCGTGTATAGTGATTGAAATATCATGGCCACTGTACCTGCAAAAATCCCGGCAATCAGGGCATACTTGAACTTTACCTTGGTATTGGGCATAACGATGTAGACGATGGTAAAAAGCAGCCAGATCGAGACATAGGGCACCGACTTGATCATCATGACAATCAGGGGCTTGAACAGCTCAAACTCGGTGGCAGCCGACTGGATCTTCACCATGAAACCTCCGGAAAGACCTATGGCAAAGGGGCTCAGTATCATGATGGCCAGGTAGTCCGAGAATTTTCTCATGGGGCTCCTCGCCTTGCGGATCTGCCAGATATCGTTAAAAGCGGCCTCAATATTATTCAGTACCTGGATCACCGACCAGAAGAGGATCACACCACCTACTCCGGCAAGAATCCCTCCTTTGGTTTTGGAAAGCAGGCTGTCGACCGTTTCGGTAAGCCATTTCATGATATCTTGCTGACCCTGCATGTTGTTGTTGATCGCTTCATGCATGCGGTCCTCGAAGCCGAAATTACGTGCAATGGCAAAGGCTATTGCAAAAATGGGCACAATGGAGAGCATGGTAAAGTAGGTAAGGGCGGCGGCCTTGACTGCAGCCCTGTCCTCGAAGAAACCTTTGAAGGCAAGAATATAAATCCTTGATTGCCTGATCAAAAAGGTTTTTCGACGCGATTTGGAAGTGAGATCGTGCGACCAGATCTCCTCCTTGAAGAAAGTTCTGAGTTTCTTAAGCATCCAGTAGCCTTTAGCCAAACAAATATAATAAACTTGCACAAAGGATTGGGGAAAAACTATCTTTGCACCAAAATGCACACCCTATGGCTACTATCAAAGAGAGATTGATTAAATGGAAAGAGACGCGGAGCGTTTGGCAAAAAGTAACCGACATTCTGTTCTGGTTGCTGCTGATCCTGCTGATTGTTCCGGGTCCCCGAAAAATTATCGCAACAGGAGTAAATAAAGTATTTCTACAGGTGAAAACTCCTGGCCTGGAGAATGAGGAGAACCAGGAAATGATCTCGGACCTGGATTACGGCTGGGTGCTTGCCTGGGACCAAAATGAACCATTCTATTTCAGCAATACCAGGGATGAGGTGGTCTTCCTGAATTTCTGGGCCACCTGGTGCCCCCCCTGCCGGGCGGAACTGCCCCTGTTACAGGAATACTACAAAAAATTGCATAAAAAAGGCTTCGACATCATCGGCATCAGCTTAGATTCCAAAGAAGAAAAGCTCAAAGAATTTCTCAAAGAGAAAAAACTACCCTGGCGCATCGCTTTTTCCGGACTGGGCTGGGAAGATAAAACTTCCGGTCTCTACGGGGTGATTTCGATTCCTTCTTACTGGTTGATCGACAAAAAAGGCAACCTGCGTTATTTCGGCTTGAGAGAAGAGGCGTTAAAAAAATCCGTTGAGAAACTTTTAAAAGAGTAGTTTTTTTAGACTAAGCTTAGAAAAAAAGCCACTAACTATGGGAACTTGAAATACGCACAGCATGCTGCTTTTTACCGCCATGTAATGGCATGGTAGCCCTACGGGGATTCGAACCCCGGCTTGATGACTGAGAATCACCCGTCCTAACCCCTAGACGATAGGGCCACACCTGACTATTAATGCAATGGCTGGGAAGCAGGGACTCGAACCCCAATCCTATGATCCAGAGTCATATGTCTTGCCATTAGACGACTTCCCAGAGCACATAATATTATACATTGATTTTCGTTTTTGTCAAGACCCTGCTGTAGATTTTCGTTTTTGTCAAGACCCTGCTGTAAGAAACCAGGGCCGCGTCATTATTTTGTTGAAACGCTGAATTAACAAGGGTTTCGGGATTTCAGTCAAATCTCCCAAAAACCGCATTAATCCAGGAAAGTTTAAAGATAATGACGCACCCCCGTGTAAGAAACTCCGCTATTACTAAGATTTTTTTTAGTCCCAGCGGAGCTAAACAACCTCAACCTGAGGGGGAGCGAAAAGATTTCAGCGTTCCTTTTTTTTCTTTTTTCTCCGTATCTTTAGTTTGGTGATTTTCTTGGCTATGGTATTGCGGTGCAGCTTAATATCTAACGACATCTTCAATAAATTGTAATCGTATTTTTCTAAAATCGCCTGTAAAAGGGTCTTTTCAAATTCTTCCAATATTTCCTTAAAATACAGTTTCGAATGGGCCGCTTTGTGGGCCAGTACTTTCATCTGTTTTTTTATGGTTAAATCCCTGAATTGTTCAGAGAGATCGGCTATTCTCCTGTCTGCTGTACTCATTCGTATTATCCCCCTTCTTTTTTTCCAGCGGTTTTTTTGCTGTCCTTTTTACCGGTTCCGGGCGCCGCCCGCTCGATGAGTTCGTCTTTTTTCTCTTTGAATTTGTCGGGGGTTAACTTCGTTATTGCCTGGATCGTTTCCAGTACATAGGGAGAGAGCTTCGACTCCTCGACTAAGCGGTCGTTGATCTGGAAAGCAACCATAGCGAACATAATGATCGCGGCAATCAACACCCCTCTCAGCAGCCCGAAAACAGCGCCGAATATCCTGTCGATGGATTTTAAGGGGCCCAGGATAAAGGCTTTCTTGATAAAATAAGTCACCAGCGTACCGACCACAAGAACAAAAACCAAAATCGATACGAAACCGGCAAAATCGGCGATGTTTTTGCCGACATAGTCACCGTAAATCTTGCCCACATCACTGTAGTATAGAAAAGAGAGAATCAACGCGATAATAAAAAAAGCCAGCGAAAAAAGCTCGCGGATGAAACCTTTTAAAATACCGAATATAACCGACAGGAGCACAATGGTCACAAAAAGAATGTCGAGGATATTAAAACCGGCTATCATAACGTGTTTCCAGTCAATATTTCGTAAATCTCACTGTACTTTTCTTTCGTTTTTTCGACTACTTCGGGAGGAAGAAGCGGCGGCGGGGAATTCCTGTCCCAGGAAGAGTCGAGTAGATAGTTCCTGACGAATTGTTTGTCGAAAGCAGGAGGATCTTCGCCCTGCTTGTAATCAGCCACTTTCCAGAACCGGGAAGAATCCGGGGTGAATATCTCGTCGATCAATATGATATTGCCTTGTTCGTCTTTGCCGAATTCAAATTTCGTGTCGGCAATAATGACTCCCTTTTCACGGGCGGCTTGCCTTACTTTTTTGTAAAGTTCGATGGAAAGATCGCGGATTTTTTTTGCGTCTTCGCTGCCGATTCGATCCTGCATCTCCGCGAAGGTTATGTTTTCGTCGTGGCCCTCGTCTTCTTTAGTAGTAGGAGTAAAAAGAGGTTCGGGAAATTCCTGGGCAAATTCTAAACCCGGGGCCAGTTCGATGCCGCAGATTTCGCCTGATTTTTGGTAGGTTTTCCAGCCGGAACCGACGATGTAACCTCGCACGATGGCTTCGATAGGGTAGGTTTCTACTTTTTTTGCCAGCAGCGAGCGGCCTTGAATTTGGGCGGAGAATTCTTTAAACTGCGGCAGTTTTTCAGGTTCGGCGCAGACCACATGGTTGGGGAAAAAGTCTTTGGTATAGTCGAACCAGAATGCGGCAATGCGGTTCAAAACGATTCCCTTGCCGGGAATCAAAGAGGGTAACACGTAGTCGAAAGCAGATATCCGGTCCGTAGAAATAATCAATAGGTTGCCATCTACTTCGTATACGTCTCTTACTTTTCCTTTTTTGAATAATTTTAGAGGTAACTCGGTACTTCCGGTTTCGTTCATTTGTCTAACTCCTTTTTTTCAATGATCAATGAACAATTATCAAT
>JAGLPR010000347.1 GCA_023137255.1 Bacteroidales bacterium
TCCGGGCCTCAAGTTCCTGAATCTCATGCAACACCTCCTGATCCATCTGTGGCCCAAGAACCTCCTGGGCATATCTGTTATATTCCGGAGCGCTGGCCATCATGTTGGAGATGATCAATCCTTTCATCTTATCCTGGTGCTTCAGTGCATACTCCATGGCCAGGATTCCTCCCCAGGACTGTCCCAGCAGATAGAAGTTCTCCTTATCCAAATTCAGTGCCACACGCACCTGCTCTACCTCATCCACAAACCGCTCAATGGTCCAAAGGGTGGTATCTGAAGGCTGATCGCTGAAATAGGAACCCAACTGGTCATAATAGATATATTCGATCCCTTCAGAAGGAAAGTAGCCATCGAAACAATCGAACGCCTCATGCGTTCCACCGGGCCCTCCATGCAAAAGCAAAACCTTCATGGTGGGATGGGTCCCCACCCTTTTGGTCCACACCTTAAACTCTCCTTTAGGGGTAGAGATGGGAATCATTTTAATTCCGCCGGTAAACTGATCATCGCGATTTGAGAAATCCAGGTAGCCCTCCAGAGACTCTTGCTCTACGCTGGTCTCTTTTGGGGATTCGACACATCCATTTAATATAAACAGAGAAAGGGTCAAAAGAAATAGATAGGCTCTCATGATGGCTTTGATTTGGTTGCCCCGCTAAGGTAAACAATTTGTACTGACGCGCTGGAGTACATTAATTACTTCACCAGGGTCACCACCGACCTTTCAGTCACTGCAATCTTATTGGATTTTTGGGTGGAGTATCCCATATCTGAATTTCTGTCAGTGGTATAGGATTTTATCTCATCATATCCTCCAATACTTACAGTGCTTGCCTTCTCCGATAAGTTGGTCAAAACATATACCAAGCTGCCATTTTTCAAATCTTTATAGGCAGAAACCAACAAGCCGTTTTTTGGAGATTGTTCCGATGATAATTCGCATTGAACCCGAACCATATCAGGCCTGATAAACCGGGAATAATTGCCCAAAACCCGGAGCAATTTGCTCTCCCGGACTGCTCCGTCAAATTGCAGACTCCGGATATGACCACCCATCTTACCGGTAGCTTCCCCGGAGCCATCATCGAGGTAGACCAATCCGTCCTTGAAGTCCACCTCCGTGATGGCTGTCCACCATTGCCACGATCTGGCATTGGTTATGGTAAGATCGTGATGAATAATCCTGGCTACATAGAGTGCTGTGGCCATGCCCAGGTCTCTGCCATTTCCGCTTCCAATTTCACCGTTTTCCTGCAATATGCAGTATTCACTCATCCAATACCCAAGATCCGGATTTGCTACCCGGAGATTCTCAGCGACAATATGTCTGTATTGAACCTGGTTCTCAATGGGCCATACAGAATGATAGCTATGTGCCGACAGGATGTAAGCCACATTGGGTAAATCGCCAATGTAAAAAGGAGATCTCTTGCTGAAGAAGAACCGGGCCTGGTCATCACGTCCATCCCCATCCATTCCCATGGTTTTCACAGAAATGGATGCATGCCCAATGGAACCTGCCTCTCCAATAACAATTTTAGTAGCTGATTCTCTATCTGAAAATTCCCTGGAGAGATACCTCACCAGGCTATAGATCTCTTCATTGAAGGCGGGAGTGCCCTCCTGGCTCCCATTCTGCCAGTCCCATTGGGGCTCATTCACCGGGCTGAGGTAATCAAAAAACAAACCTTCCATATTAAAATGTTCCACCACATCGGCCAGAAACCTGGCATAAAGAGCCATGCCTCCCGGTTTTAGATTGAAATTGATCTGATCCTCCGAAGCAAAACCCTTCCCGTTTGCACTAAGATGCACAGGAGCTGCATTGGGAAAAGCCAGCAATTTTTCAAGCCCTCTTTGTCTGGCTGCTTTCAAAAACCATTGCTGTCCCTGTTGTTTGTTCCAATCGTAACTACCATCCGCATTTTGAAAGCACTCGCCCCTTCGCCATATGTTATTGATGCCTGAATTGTCTCCCTGTTCCGCAGTACCTGCTGTAATGTTAAACCTCCAGAGAGAGAGTCCGATCCCCAGGGGATTGCCTGACCTGTCAAATTCCTGACTAAACAGCAGGTCAGCGATTCTGTTCCTTTTCTCCAAGGGCCAGTTCTTGCCCACAAACTGTGCCCGCCACGCATCCGAAGCTCCAAAACCATCGATGGTCTGATGGTGGATGGCCGGATGGATTGTGATCTCAATAATCTCTCCCGATTGGGCCAGAGAAGCTGTTAAGAACAGGAGGGTGAACAGAGGTATCAGTAAGCTTTGGGTTAGTTTTTTCATGTGTTTTGATTATGCAATTAGACGGATTTTGGCAGATCAATTAAAGATACATACAAAGTCGCTCTATGGTCCGGCTTATTCAATTTTTGCGTATCAGACCAGAAATGGAATTGCTAATATGTATCTTGCAATAAAAGAAGAAAAGATGCCAGAAAAAATATTTGATGC
>JAGLPR010000348.1 GCA_023137255.1 Bacteroidales bacterium
GATATCGATGTACGTTTGGGAGTGGATCCAAGGAAAGCCAACCAGATGGTACGAGGCATTGTTACCCTTCCCCACGGAACGGGTAAAGATGTCAAGGTGCTTGTTTTGTGTACTCCGGAGAAAGAAGATGAGGCAAAAGAAGCCGGAGCCGATTATGTTGGGCTGGACGACTATATTGAGAAGATCGAAAAGGGTTGGACCGATATGGATGTCATCATTACCATGCCCCCCGTAATGGCTAAAATTGGTAAACTCGGCCGTGTGCTGGGTCCCAGGGGCCTGATGCCAAATCCCAAAAGTGGTACTGTTACCATGGAGATCGGTAAAGCCGTCAAAGATGTTAAGATGGGTAAAATCGATTTTAAAGTAGACAAGTACGGTATCGTACATACCTCTATTGGTAAAGTATCCTTTACTGCAGAGAAGATCGCTGATAATGCTCGTGAGTTCATTAACACGATCATCAAGCTGAAACCAACTGCGGCAAAGGGAACCTATATCAAAAGTATCTATCTATCCAGTACCATGAGTCCCGGAGCAAAGATAGATCCTAAAGCTATTGAAGAATAATAATCGCTAAAGTGTCTCAATACGATGAGAAGAGAAGAAAAGGATGTAATCATTGAGAACCTGGCACAGCGGCTGAACGAAACCAAGCATTTCTATCTGACCGATATTTCCGAGCTGAATGCAGAGGAGACATCGAACCTGAGAAGGAAGTGTTTTGAGAAAGAGATCAGCCTCCTGGTTGTCAAGAATACATTACTCCGAAAAGCAATGGAGAAATCCGAAGGCGATTTTAACGATCTCTACGATATATTGAAAGATTCGACCTCCATTATGTTCTGCGAGACAGGGAATACCCCTGCCAATCTGATCAAGGAGTTCAGGAAAACCATGGAAAGGCCGCTCTTAAAGGCCGCTTTTGTGGAGGAATCGATCTATATCGGGGACGATCAGCTGGAAGCTCTCTCCAAAATTAAATCGAAAGAGGAGCTGCTGGGCGACCTGCTTATGCTTTTACAGTCACCTGCTACAAACCTGGTGTCTGCGCTTGCATCGAGCGGATCAAAAATGGCTGGCGCTTTGCTTACATTATCAGAAAAAGAAAACTAATACATTAAAAATTAATAAAATGGCTGACGTTAAAAAAATTGCTGATCAGTTGGTCGAACTGACCGTTCAAGAAGTAAATGAATTGCTCGACGTGCTTAAAGAAGAGCACGGCATTGAACCTGCAGCTGCTGCAGTTGCAGTAGCCGGTCCCGCCGCAGGCGGTGAAGGCGGTGCTGCTGAAGAGAAGACCGAATTTGATGTTATCCTTAAAGCTCCGGGTGGAGCCAAGCTGCAGATTGTAAAGCTTGTTAAGGAACTGACCGGACTCGGACTGAAAGAGGCAAAAGCTGTTGTTGATTCTGCGCCCGCACCTGTTAGAGAAGGTGTAAGCAAGGATGAGGCAGAATCTCTCAAAACCCAATTAGAAGAAGCTGGAGCAGAAGTTGAGCTTAAATAATAGGGCAATCGCATTATCCACTTACAGGTTTAGATCCTTGCTTGGCAAGGGTCTAAGCCTTTTTGCAGTTAAATATTTTATTCCTTAATCCACGGATTAAAACGCGATGTCAATGCCAAACAAAAATCAAGACCGAATTAGTTTTGCTTCCATTAGAAATCAACTGGAATATCCTGATTTTCTGGAAGTTCAACTGAAATCATTTCAAGATTTCTTTCAACTGGAAACTACACCTGAAAACCGAAAGGCCGAAGGGCTGTACCAGGTTTTCCATGAGAATTTTCCCATTACCGATACCAGGAACAATTTTGTACTGGAGTTTATCGACTACACCGTCGATCCGCCTCGTTATTCCATTGATGAGTGCGTCGAAAGGGGGCTTACTTTCAGCGTTCCCCTGAAGGCCAAGTTGAAACTCTATTGTACCGATCCTGAGCACGAAGATTTTGATACAGTGATCCAGGATGTATACCTGGGCACAGTCCCCTACATGACCGAAAGGGGTGTTTTCATTATTAACGGTGCTGAAAGGGTAGTTGTTTCGCAGTTGCACCGGTCACCAGGTGTGTTCTTCGGACAGAGTGTACATGCCAATGGAACCAAGCTCTACTCCGCAAGGATCATTCCTTTTAAAGGATCATGGATCGAGTTTGCTACAGACATTAACAATGTGATGTACGCATACATCGACCGTAAGAAGAAATTACCCGTCACCACCCTGCTCAGGGCCATCGGTTACGAAAGTGACAAGGATGTACTGGAGATCTTTGGGCTGGCCGATGAGGTGAAGGTATCCAAGACCGGGCTGAAGAAGCTGGTGGGCCGAACACTGGCAGCCAGGGTTCTGAAGAGCTGGATCGAAGACTTTGTGGATGAAGATACCGGTGAGGTAGTCTCCATTGAGCGTAACGAGGTGATCATTGACCGGGAAACCGTTCTGGAAAATGAACACATCGATGAGATCCTCGATTCGGGAACCAAAACCATCCTGCTTCATAAGGATGTGCCCAACATCAACGATTTCGCCATCATCTACAACACCCTCCAGAAGGATCCGTGTAATTCGGAAAAAGAGGCTGTGATGCATATCTACCGGCAGTTGAGGAATGCCGAACCACCGGATGAGAATACCGCAAGGGATGTGATCGATAAACTATTCTTCTCTGACAAGCGTTATGACCTGGGTGAAGTGGGTCGATACAGGCTCAATAAGAAGTTGCAGCTGGATACCGCTATGGAACATAGGGTGCTGACCCGTGAAGACATTATCCAGATCATAAAATACCTCATCGAACTGATCAACTCCAAGACCGACGTGGACGACATCGACCACCTGAGCAACAGGAGGGTACGTACGGTTGGAGAGCAGCTGATGAACCAGTTCAGTGTGGGCCTGGCCCGCATGGCAAGGACCATTCGTGAACGTATGAATGTTCGTGACAACGAAGTATTTACCCCCACCGATCTGATCAATTCGAAGACCCTTTCTTCGGTGATCAATTCGTTCTTCGGGACCAACCAGCTGTCACAGTTCATGGACCAGACCAACCCCCTGGCAGAAATGACCCACAAGCGCCGCATGTCGGCTCTTGGACCAGGCGGTCTTTCCCGGGAGCGTGCCGGTTTTGAGGTTCGTGACGTACACTACACACACTATGGACGGCTCTGTCCCATTGAGACCCCTGAAGGTCCCAACATCGGACTGATCTCATCACTTTGTGTATTTGCACGTATCAGTGATCTTGGATTTATAGAGACTCCATATAGAAAGACCGAAGGCGGGAAGGTAGAGCTTGCCAATAAGGGGATTGTATACCTTAGTGCAGAAGAGGAAGAAGATAAACTGATTGCCCAGGCCAATGCCCCTCTGAATGAGGACGGGACCTTTGTTAATCCAAAGGTGAAGGCCAGGTATGAAGCCGATTACCCGCTGGCGGAGAAAAACGACGTGGTCCTGATGGATGTGGCTCCTAACCAGATTGCCTCTATCGCAGCCTCGCTGATTCCATTCCTGGAGCATGACGATGCCAACCG
>JAGLPR010000349.1 GCA_023137255.1 Bacteroidales bacterium
CAAATACCAGGCGGAGCATGAACGGGTCAGGCAGTGGCTGGAGGAGAATGATATGTAGTAAACCCCAGTGTGAACTGGAGGCGGATAATGAAAGAAAGGTGATCATTAGAAGCCAATGAAAGCATACAGAATTTAATACATCAATTCAAGGAATCCGTTAACACCCCCATGAAGGTTGGGATTATTGGCTTTGGGGCTATTGGTCGGTCTGTGTTTGAATCGATAAAAGATTTAGTAAGCAGTGCATTCCGGAAAAAGGGGTGGTAAAAGATCTACTCAGAACTTAAGGCCGATGATGCAGATATCATCCACCTGGTCGTAGGAACCCTTCCATTCATTCAGGGTCCGGTTCAGAGCCTGGCCCTGCTCGTCCATCCCGAGTCCGGCGTGATCCAGGATCAGCTTCTTGAAAGGCTTGTATTTAAACTTTTTACCCTTCTCCCCTCCAAACTGGTCGGCGAAACCATCGGTAAACAGGTAGAGCTGGTCGCCCTCCATGATATTGAACCTCCTTGTGGTGAATTTTTCCATCCTTTCATAATAAGCTATCGGCATCCTGTCGGCCGGTATTTCGTAGAATGTAAACCCGCCTGCAGGCCCTCCTTCTATTACATTCATGTCCTTTATGTCGGGTGCATGGAGACCGCTTTTCCGGACCAGGTAAATGGAATTAAAGGCCCCTGCATACTGGATCCGTTTCTCCTTCTGGTCGAACTCGATCAACGCGATATCCATACCGTCGCGCTGTTCCCCGGAGGTCCCTTTCTGCCCCAGCGTCCTGATGATCTCTTTTCGCATACGGCGAAGGATCACACCAGGGTGGGTCACATATTCCTTTTGAACGATCTCGTTCAGCATCGACATTCCCATGACACTCATGAAGGCCCCCGGTACACCGTGTCCTGTGCAGTCGGCCACCACCAGCACCGTTGATGCTTCCACCTGGGCCATCCAGTAGAAATCGCCACTCACGATGTCCCGCGGCCTGAACAGCAGGAAATGACCGGATGATATCCCACCCAGCATCTCCAGATCAGGCAGCGTCGAGGACTGGATCCGTCTTGCATACTCGATGCTCTTCATGACCTCCGTATTGATCTGCTCAATCTCCTCCTTCTGATCGAATACCGTGTTTCGCTGCGCCTCAATCTCATCCCTTTGGGCCTCGATCTCATCCCGCTGGGCACTGATCTCTTCGTTCTTCTGCTCCAGGTCCCGGTTTTTCTCCTCAATCTCCTTTTTCTGCCTTGCCAGCAACGCGTTTTTCCTGCGTGTGGATAACATGCTCACCGTGACCAGGATCACCACCATGATCATCAGCACCACGATCCCGATAAGGGCCCTCCGCTGTTCCTTCTGCTTTTCGAGCGACAGTTGATCCAGGCGTTGCTGCTGCTCCAGCAGCGTGATCTCCTGCTCCGCTTCCCGCTGTTTCTGTTGCTCCTGTTCCAGTGCCAGTTTTGCAATCCGCTGCTCCTGCTCCAGGATCCGGTTCTGCCGCGCCTGCTGCTCCACCCTGTATTGCTGTTCTGTGATGACCAGCGACTGCTCCAGCCTCTCCTGCTCCAGCAACCTCAGGTCGTTCTCCCGCACCAGTAATTCCTTCGCCTGTTCCTCCCGTTCAAGCTGGAGGGTCAGGCGGTTGATCGCCAGCTCATTCACACGATCCTCCTGCAGCCTGAGAAGCAGATCGTTCTCCGATCGTTCCAGCCTGGAAATCCGCAGCTTCAGCTGCTCCTGCTTCAATTTCTGCTCCAGTTCGAGTGAATCCCGGATGGCCAGGTGCCATTCGTAATACTCCAGTGCGTTCAACGGGTCGTTGCCTGCACGCAGCACCCTGGAATAGGTCAGGTATGCATCTGCCAGTAAGCCGGGGTCCACAGCCTCCTCCGCCGATGAAATGGCCTCGCGGCAGAAGAGGCCGGCATGGTAGAGGTCATTGTCATTAAAATAAATCAGGGCCTGGATGTTGTCGATGCGCGATTTTTCCCCAGGGGCATCCCCGCCTTTTAACATCTTAAGGGCCTGGTTCAGGTGTTCCCTGGCATCATCCGGTGCATTCATGTTCTCGTAACAAATCCCGATGTTCACCTTCATGGCTGCGATCCTGACGGCCGGTAATCCTGCCTTTTCAGAATACTCCGTGGCCAGGCCGTAATGTTTCAGTGCATCCTCATATTGTTTAAGCTCTGTATAATAAAAGCCTGTATTGTTATGAAGCACAGCCAGTTTCGAGTAATTCCCCTCTTCGCTGTAATGATCCAGCAACTTCTGAGTATGCTCCATACACCCGGCATAATCGCCGGTGGCACGGTAGGTATTCACCAGGAGTACCCAGGCCTTAACCGGTTTTTCGCCCTGTTCCGTCAGCATCTCCTCATACCGCAAATAGTGATCCAGGGCCTCTCCAGTCTTGCCACTGAACAATGCTGCTGTTCCCAGTTTCTCTCTTAATTCCAGGTCTCCCCGGACATCGGTCCCCTCCAGCAGTTTTCTGGCTTTCGTGTAATACTCCAGGGCCTTTTCATATACCTCTGCAAGCGAATAAGCGTCCCCGGTCTTCCGGTATATATCTCCCAGGCCGGCACTGTCCCCGGCAAATTCCAGCATGCTGCCCACCCGCAGGTAGTAGAGGATCGCCTCCTCCCCGTCCCCTGTCCCGATGTAAATATCCCCGATTAGTTCAAGCACTCCGGATTCCACCCTCTCCATCTTCAGCTGCATCGCCATCTGTAGTGCCTCACCCAGGGTAATCAGTGCCTCATAGGGCTGCCCCGCTTCATAACTATCCCTTGCCCTGGCATACAATTGTTCCACCCTGATAGAGTCCCCTGCCTGCATTTCAAATCCCTCCTGTCCGTACACTGGCCGGAGCGTACCCAGAAGCAGCAGGAGAAGCACTGCGGGCGGAAACATTATATGGAAGCTTCTACTCATGCGATCAGACAACTCTATTTTAGCCGGTAGGACAAGCCGAACTGCACATGCCTTGTGAGCTGCGGATTATAGATCAGGTTCTCATCCAGGAATGTGGCATTGACACTGCCGTATTTTTCATTGAATAAGTTGTTGACTTTCATATATACATTCAGGCTGCTGCTTAAATCATACCCCACCAGCAGGTTCATGGAATAATAGCCGTCAGTTTCTCCGAATAACTCGTTATATACCCCTTCAAAAGGGATCAGTAACCTGAGCCATTTGGTCATCCAGTGACTCTCAATATGGAGATACATGTTGTTGATGGGTTCCATGGATAATTTCAGTTTGCCGCTGTGCCGCGGGGTCAGTTTAAAATACTCCAGCACCAGCTCCTGTACGTCGGGAATCTTGTCCTGCCTGTCTATAAAAGTAAGGCTCAGTTCCGCATCCAGGTTGATGGATGCCATGATATCGTTCATCCTCAGGGTGGTCATGCTGCCGTATACATTTGACACCGCATCTTCGTTGTTGATCCAGACCCTCACGCTGTCATTGGCCGGACGGGGGAGGCCTGCCTGTAAGGTGGAGTATTTTTGGGGAATGATATGATCGGTGATGCGGTATATAAAGAAAGTCTGATCTACCTGCAAGCGTTTGAACAGTGTGTAGCTGAAGCCGGCCTCCAGCGTGTAGAAAATCTCGGGTTTCAGATCAGGATTCGGAATGACCATGTAGTAGATCAGGCTATCCACTGGGTAGGCCAGGGATTGGTAGGCAAGCGACAGCGGGGGTTCCTTGTAAGCTTTCCCCAGGGATAACCGGAACGAAGTACGGTCACTGGTTCTGTGGAGAATGGCAACTTGCGGGCTCAGGGCCTGTCCATACCGACTGTTCCTGTCGTAGCGCAATCCTCCCAACATTCTGAATCTTCCCACCCGGTAATACGATTGCAGAAAGCCGGAAACTGTATTGTAGGATATGGGATTAAATCCGAACCGGTCGGTAATTGAATCCAGATCGACCTCCACCCGGAAAAGGTTGTAATCGGCCCGGTTAAAGGGTGTGGCCAGGAAATTGGTAACGGGAAGGGCTCCCGACTGCTTGTAGGAAAAACCCCCGATCACTTCCAGGTTCTTCGTCGGCGAAGATGAAAATGTCTGTTCAAAAAACAGGTCATTGGAAACAGAATAACGATAGAGCTTATCCCTGTTTTCATAAAAGGTAACGCCCTGGCTGCTGTTGTTGTCCATGGCATAGGAAAGGAAACTCAGGTGGGTGGCGGAGGAGAAATATTTGAAATCTTTCTCATAACTGAGATTGACACGCTGGATCAACTCGCCCCAGTAGTTCTCCGGATTGTTGTACTTGTAGAACACCGGCGACAGGCCGATGGAGCTATGCGTCCTCCTGTACATGTTTTGATATGAGAATCCCACCCCCCTGAAACGGAGCTGGAGCCCCAGCATATGTGAAGAAGAGCCCATATCCTCCACCTCGGGACTGGTAAGCGATCCCTCGTAACCGGGACCGTAATTCTCACGCATAAATTGCTGCAGGGTGATATCCGATCCGTCAAATACCTGTTCATCCAAATCAATCGGGGCATATTCAGTCCCATCGATGGTAAATGATGCTCCCCTGTACTGATAAAAGTTCAACGGATTATAGATCTCTTCGTATCCCTTCTTGATATTCATATCGCTGAGTCCGGACATGCTGCCAAAAAAACTGTAGTTCAATATGTTGTTGTTCTTTCCCCCTTTGCCCCCGATAAAAAAGTTTGTATAGTAGTAATTGCCCTGGCCCAGGCTTACATCGCCCCGCACGAAGGTATCCTGGTCCGCATCCTT
>JAGLPR010000035.1 GCA_023137255.1 Bacteroidales bacterium
ATCAATGCAGTAAAAGATATCCTGAAGAAGAAAGTGAGAATCGAGGAGTTCCTGATCCAGGCCATTACCCGTGGCAGCGATGACATGGGGAAAGTCCATATGCAGGTGGAACACAAGAATGTGGTCTACTACGGGTTCTCAGCCTCCACCGATATTATCACCGCCTCTGTGGAAGCCTTCATTGACGCCATGAGCCAGATTGTATAGCGAGGCGCTCACTCCAACATATTTATATTATCTTTAATTCTGATATCAGATCAGTCCAATTTGCATCTGATATTTGATAATAGTTGTATCAAATAATGATCATTCCAGGATGCTGAGGATGCTAAAAACCGGTTTGATTCTGGTTTCTCTTTTTGTCTCCATTGTTGTTGAAGCACAAGTAAATTTTACTGTGAGCGGATATGTTCGTGATGCTGCCACGGGAGAGGAGTTAATTGGGGCCACTGTGGCCATAATGAACAGTGGTGCCGGGACCACTTCCAATGAATACGGTTACTATTCTCTTTCAATGAAATCCGATTTCTATACCCTGGTCTATGCCTATTTGGGGTATGGAAGCGTTTCCAGGCCCATTCAGCTGAACAATGACATGGTTTTCAATGTTGAATTAACGGAGTCGACCCTTGAGCTGGAGGAGGTTACCATAAGGGCTGATAGAGACAATGCCAATATTACCAAGTTAGAGACCGGATCCAACAGGCTGGCCATCCAGACCATCCGGAAAATTCCAGCATTTCTGGGTGAGGTGGATATCATTAAAGCGATTCAGCTGCTACCGGGGGTTCAGGTAACCAGTGAAGGATCGTCGGGATTCAGTGTGAGGGGAGGAGGTCGGGATCAGAATCTGATTCTGCTGGACGAGGCCACGGTTTATAATGCCAGTCACCTGATCGGGTTCTTCTCTGTGTTCAACAACGATGCAATCAAGGATGTCAAGCTCTATAAAGGAGACATCCCAGCCAGTGCGGGTGGAAGACTGGCATCCTTGCTGGATGTGAGGATGAAAGAGGGGAACCGGAAGCAGTTCTCAGCAAGCGGTGGTATAGGTACCATCGCCAGCCGCCTTACCCTCGAAGGTCCCATTGTATCTGAAAAAGTCTCGTTTCTCCTGTCAGCCCGGAGAACCTATGCCGATCTGTTCCTGAAATTTTCCGGAAACGATGCAATCAATCAGAACAGACTCTATTTTTTTGACCTGAACGGAAAGGTGAATTACATCATTAACGACCGGAACCGGATCTATTTCTCCAGCTATTACGGAAAAGATGTGTTTGCCAACGACTTTGCCGGGATGTTTTTTGGGAACCGCACCTTTACAATGCGCTGGAACCATCTATTCACCAAGAAATTATTCAGCAATTTCACTCTGATTAATTCCCATTATTTCTACGATCTGGGGACACCGGAGGGCTCCTCCCAATATTTCAACTGGATGTCCGTGCTGAACGACTACGGGGTAAAAGGGGATTTCATCTGGTATCCTTCACCCGAACACACCTTCCGTTTTGGTGGTTGGGCCACCTATCACGGAATCAAGCCGGGTACCATCGAAGCAGAACAGGGCGATATTACCATGACATCGGTACTTCCTCACAACCACTCCCTGGACAATGGTATCTACTTTTCAGGAGAATCTGACCTGGGAGAGAAGTTCTCGATCCGGTACGGACTCAGATATTCCATGTTTCACAATGTGGGACTGGCCACCGTATATGAATATGATGATGAATACCAGGTCACTGATTCGATCCTCTATGAAAAGGGTGATTTTTTCAATAGTTACCACGGGCTTGAACCTAGATTTGCGGCCAACTACATTCTGAACGATCAGCAATCGCTTAAGGCCAGTTACGCAAGGACCAGGCAGTACATTCAGCTGGCAAGTAACTCCAGTGCGGGTACCCCCCTTGAGATCTGGTACCCATCCTCTCCGAACATAAAACCACAGATCTCCGACCAGGTATCGGTGGGGTATTTTCGGAATTTTATGGATCATTCTCTGGAAACCTCGGTCGAACTCTATTATAAGATGATGAGCAACTCCATCGACTTCAGGGATCATGCCCAGCTGTTGCTGAATCCCAGGCTGGAGGGAGAGATCAGAATTGGTGAGGCCACTTCCTACGGAGCCGAGATCTATATAAAATACGAAAAGGAGGGGTTCTCAGGATGGATCAGTTACACCCTCTCAAGGACCATCAGGGAATTCCCCGATATCAATGAGGGAAACCCGTATCCCGCTCCCTACGATAAACCACATGACCTTGCCCTGGTTCTGACCTATGATGTAAGTCCCAGAATCAGTGTGGCAGCAAACTGGATTTACAGTACAGGAATTCCGTACACAATGCCTGCAGGGAGGTACGAGGTGATGGGGAACATCCTTCCCGTTTACACCGGGAGAAATGAGTACAGACTACCCGATTATCACCGGCTCGATCTTTCATTCACCATCAGGGGCAAACAAAAACCAGGAAAACGCTGGAGAGGGGAGTGGAATTTTTCGGCTTACAATGCTTACGCCCGCAAAAATATCTGGACCCTTAATTTTGTTCAGGACGAGGCCAATCCTGATGTAACTTACGCAGAGATGACTTACCTGTTTTCAATAGTTCCGGCCATCACTTACAATTTCAAGTTCTGATGGCTTGGTTTAAAACATATCGCAATTACACTTTGATCCTGCTGTTCACACTGCTGATCGCGTCGTGTACCGAAAGGATCGATATTGAGCTGGATTCCACCTATCAGAGGCTGGTGGTGCAGGGAGCTGTGACCACCGATTCGATCAGGCACCGGATCATCCTCACCACGTCCAGCGACTATTTTGCAAATATGCCCTCTCCCAGGGTCTCCGGAGCAGTGGTGGAACTCTCCTTCAATGATCAGACCCTTACACTTGCAGAAAACATGACCATCCCGGGTCTCTACGAAACAGCAGAAGCATTCAGAGGGGTACCGGGGACCAGCTATGAACTTGATATTAGCAATGTGGATGTGGATGAAGATGGACTTTACGATGACTACCATGCGGAGAGTACCATGCCCGGAGGGGCCGAACTGCACAGCATTGCCCTGAGATACTTCACAACACCCATTATCTCCGGCTACCAGGTGCTGATGTATGCCAGCCATCCTGTGGACCAGAGAGACCGGTTCGGTTTCAGAATCTGGAAGAACAAGGTGTTGCTCACCGATTCACTTTCGAGTTACACTGTATTTTCCGATGATCTTTTCGACAGCGGCGATCTGCCTGGTTTTCCCGTCGGTTTCCTGAGTGATGATGTTCCGAGTCAGGCAGTGCATCCAGGCGATACTATCACCTTTGAACTGGAGAGCATCGACCAGGCTTACTACGATTTTGTGATCGATGCACAGCTGGAAATGGTGGGAAACATTCCCCTGTTTTCAGGCCCTTCGGCCAATATCAGGTCCAACATAAGCAACGGTGGCATGGGCATTTTCGCAGCCTATTCCATTCTAAGGGCCTCCACCATCCACGAACCATAGAAAAAGGCCACCCGATTTGGATGGCCTTGTGCTGCGCTGCAGCGGGTTTTGTTAGTAGATTCCAACCTGGCGTTTGTTCTTCACTACTATCTCAGGGGATCCGTCGAAGGTGGTGATCAAACCTGTGGTGGTGATGTGCTCTCCAAGAAAGTATCTTTCCGGTCTCCAGCTGAATTTCCGAGCCACATATCCTGGTAAAACTACTGTGAACTGCTGGTAGGGGAAGTCTCCGCCGAAGAAGAGCAGGTAGTCATCAGTCTCCTTGTTGTGCCAGGTGGCGTAAACCCTTCCGTATACCATGGCTACCTCACCCAGGTTGTATTGTGCATCAAAGACAGAGATGGTCTGGATCCTGTGTCCGTAGTTGTAGTTCCAGCGAAACTCGGGATACCACCTGTGATAGTTGCGGTACATGCTCCTGGTCCAGTAAATATTGGTGTATGAAGGATAGTAGAGCACATTGTAGTGGTGGATATAAGTATCGTGGTGGTAATGAAATTTCACCTTCCTGGTAGGGTATGCATAGTGATAGTAATGCCCTCCGTAGTAGTGCCTGTTGTGGTACTTCCTGGTATTTGCAGGTGCAGAGTAACGCGGTTCAGCATATACCTTGTTTGTAGGTTTGCGATAGCTACTGCGTGTGTTGTTCGCCGTGGTCATGCTCGCAGGTCTACGTGCCGGAGTGGATACCTTTCGGGCAGGAGCGGTAGCCCTCTGCTTGCTGGCCTGCTGGGTATTCACTTTGCGGGCAGGAGCGGTAGCCCTCT
>JAGLPR010000350.1 GCA_023137255.1 Bacteroidales bacterium
TAAACCACTTCGATCTTTTCGGCCTGCCGGATAGGCAGCTGGCTTCCGATGGGCATCCCAAGTACCGCCGAAGGTTTGATGGGCATCCCGTTGATGAGGATCATGGAATAGAGGTTCCCTGTGAATCCCCACATCTGGAAACTTTCACCCAGCTCACCACTTCCCGGTTGTGAGGCAATGATCCCGGGAAGGGAATTCAACACGTCGATCAATGTTTTGTACTGGTTCCTGAGGATCTCCTCATGAGAGACCACATAGATCTCCAGCGGCAGGTCGTCCAGGTTCTTTGAAAAACGCCCCGTGGAGATGATCTTGTGACGGTTGGTATCCACATGGAACATCAGGTCATCCGCATTCAGCACCTCCATGGAAAATTCAGGGCGCAATGAATCCTGCTGTGCACTTACCATCAACACTGGGATGACAAATAATATGGTAAGGATGAGGGCGTTTACTTTCACCCGATGCCTTTTGATTACACCTCCTGTCCGGTTCGCTGCCATAACCAAAGCTGCAAGATGAATATATGCGTACCGGTCAAATATATGGAAAAGGATAATAGAACAGAAGAGATGTTATTCACCGTCAGCGTAATGCCCGGAGGCACATAATAGTTGCCAGGAAGGGAACAGGAGCAAGCTACTGCTTTTAATTGATAGCAATAATTTGTCTGAACCTGTGGCAGAGATTCAATCTGTCTGACTGTTTTGTTTTTCTTACAGCTTCCGATCCATAAACTAAACAATATCTGATTCTAATCGTATGAAACCCTAAAGGCATCTTTTATGAAAGCACTAACACCTACCCTGGGGTTGTTTATCCTGTCAATACTTGTCTTTAACAACAGCATGGCACAAAAGGCCAGCTTTACCACCAACGGAGGTATGACCATCGGTTTCGGCGCCGGAAAGGCTTACCAGAAATCGGATCTGGCCAATTCAAATGGATTTGGATTCGACTTTACACTTGGAAGCCAACTCTATAAAAAGGAAAATGCTTTCTTAAGTGTTGACTGGAAATTCCGGTTCCTGGCCGGAGAAAACAAGGCATATGACCACAGGATCAATCCCGATAATACCTATAGCAACATCCGCTATAGCTTCTTTAACTACGACCTGGAGCTGGGCCTTACCCTGAACCGGCTGAGGGAGCGAACCAGGATCGTGATTACCGGATTCGCCGGTGCCGGCATCACCCACGGGCGCACTTTTACCGATCTTTACGATGCAGGGAACAATTTGTACGACTATAGCGGCATCGATCCAAACCGCGACAGTAAATTGGTTTACAATGACCTCCGCACACTCAGCGACGGGGACTTCGAAACACGCCTTCTCAACAAGGCAGCATTCCTGCCAACGGCAGGCATTTTTATCGGCTACCAGTTTTCCAGATCCTTTTCTCTTGGGATTGAATTCAAAACCAACTTTTACCTTACA
The DNA here is from genome assembly GCA_023137255.1 of Bacteroidales bacterium. Classification (GTDB taxonomy): domain Bacteria; phylum Bacteroidota; class Bacteroidia; order Bacteroidales. Next base: position 1,440 of record JAGLPR010000350.1, read on the forward strand.
GAAAAAAATAGCGTCGCCGGCATCAATCTCGACAACAGAGTCATTGCCGGGTCTGGATTGGACCGAAACAACTATGTAAGCATGGGATTCAGGTGGAATCTCAGAGGCGGCTCCTCTTATAACAATGCGAAAAGTAATTACTCCTCCAACGTGACGACAAACTACGGCAATAACAAGGTCAACACCCATCCAAACCCCAATACCACTGAGACCGGCAGTAGAGTATTACCGGTTTCCTTACCGCGCCCGTCGGTGAATATTACCGACCCGTACACCGATTCTTACCATACTGGGAACTACACCCATACCATTAGGGCTTCAGTTAATAATGTGAGCGGACCAGATAACATAAGCTTTTACCAAAACGGATTTCCGAACAATATCTTCACTTACAATGTGAACACAAAAATCTTTACAGCGAACATCAGTCTGCGTGATGGAGAAAACAATTTCAGGATAATGGCTACAAACCAGACATCTACTGCTGAAGATTTGGTAATTATTACTCTTGATAAACCTCGTGAAGCATTTATACCTGCACCTGCGGTTGGGTTTACTTCCCCCTCGGGAAACCAGTTCACCTCTTCCTCAGATAGGATCGATGTTACTGCCAGCGTTAAAAACATCAGCAGTAAACAGGATATTCAACTGACGCTGAACGGTAGCAATATTCCCTTTGAGTATAATCCGGTTTCCGGATTGGTTAAGACTAACGTAATGCGGACTAACGGTGATAACAATCTACTTATCAAGGGATTCAATGAATCAGGCAGTGCACAGGACCAGCTTATCGTTAATTTCAACAATCCTGAAAAAATAGCGATTCCCACGATCAGATTTATAAATCCGGCTATTCCGGTTAATGTTAATAATAACCGTTTTCCCCTGAGCGCGGAAACGCAAAACGTGCGCGGACGAAATGACGTAACGGTGAAATTGAACGGAGCCAGTATCGGCAATTTCTCTTTCAGAGTCAATGGTGCGGTATCTGTCAGCCTCCTCCTTTCAGAGGGTGTCAACACAATTGAAATCACTGCCAAAAATGAAGCCGGTTTCGCATCAGAGAGGACCTCCATTACCTACAATAAACCTGTAGTAAGGCGCTCCCCGCCGGTGATAAATATCATCAGCCCTTTGACCAATCCGCTTAGGACCTTCGAACAGTCCGAAGAACTGCACGCCACAATTTTGAATGTAAATTCAAAAGAAAGTATCACGCTAAATATCAACGGATTTAGTACCAGAAATTTCAATTTTAGCAGCAGCACAAAGGTGTTGACCGCAAGAGTTGCTCTAAGGGATGGGGAAAATGTATTGACCATTAACGCACAGAATGAGTCAGGTGGTGATGTTAAAGACCAGGTGTTCATTAAAGAGACCAGGCCTTGTCC
>JAGLPR010000351.1 GCA_023137255.1 Bacteroidales bacterium
TGAGTGGAGAGGTGGTGATTGACCCGGCGGGTGGAGATGGGGCTCTTCAGCAGATCGAGCATCATCCTCCTTGTGAGAGTCAGCTCATCGAGCAACATTCCAAGAATATCCTCCTTCACCTGCTCCTCCTCCACCAGTCCGGCATACATGGTCATGATTGCCTCGTCGGTGGCAGCCAGACTGGTATCCACATTGGTCAGCACATACCTGACAAAATCGTCCCCTTTGGCCAGCTCCTTCAGGTGGGCATATTTTTCCGACTGCTCCTGCTTCATTTTCAACAGGGTGGTCCCCACCCCGTACCAGCTTGAGATATGCATCCTCGACTGGGTCCAGCTGAACACCCACGGAATGGCCCTAAGGTCCTCCAGGGTTCGCTTTCCCCGACGACGCGAGGGACGTGAGCCTATTTTGCTCGATTCGATCACATCGATGGGCGTGGCTTGCTCGTAGAATCGGATGAAGGAGGGATGGAGGGTCAACTGCTTAAAAGCCCTGTAGCTCTCTTCGGCCATGTAGGAGAAGAGGATCTGACGAATAGGATCACTTTCGGGTTGTTCCAGGTGGTTCACCACGGCCTGGTGGGCGGTCCCTGCCAGCAACAGCTCCAGGTTGTAGGCGGCATTCCCTTTATTGGCATATTTCCGTTCAATGGTTTCGCCCTGTTCTGTGACACGGATCAGGCCATTGAGTGTGGAATCGGGAAGCGCCTTAAGGAACCAGTGCGTTGGACCGGCACCCCGGCTGATGGTCCCCCCCTTGCCATGAAAGAACCGGATATTGATCCCGTGCTTTTTACCCACGGCAGACAGCTTCACCTGTGCATCATAGAGGTGCCAGGTGCTGGCCAGGATACCCCCGTCCTTATTGCTGTCGCTGTATCCGATCATTACATCCTGCACCGGTGTGGCCCACCTGCGCTTCTGCTTCACATACTCCAGACAGTTGATGGTGACCCGGTGGGAGAGGAACTCATCCAGGATGCGCGGACTCTCCTTCAGATCCTCAATGGTCTCAAAAAGAGGCACCACCGGCATGGGACAAACAAGTCCGTCAGAGCTCATCTTCGACAACCCCGCTTCCCTTACAAAGAGGAAAACAGTAAACAGATCGGTAACACTCCTGGTCATGCTGACAATCAGTGAACCCAGGGCCCGTTCGGAATAGTTCCGGGTATGCCTTCTTAACGAATGGAAGGTCTCCACCGCCTCCCGGGCCTGATCTGAGGCAACAAATTCTGTGCGGGTAAGGAATGGACGGTTGTGCTCAAGCTCTTCCAGGATGAATTCAGCCAGTGACCCGCCACTCTTCGAAATTTGTTTGTACTTGTCCGGAATCCCGGTTTTAATAATATTCTTCAAAGCCTCCTCGTAGTACTGGCTGTTCTGGCGGATATCGAGACGTGCCAGGTGAAAACCGAAGATATCGAGGTGCCGCACCACCTTCTGCACATCGTAACGGGCCAGCGACCAGGCACCGAAATGGATCAGCGCCGATTTAAGCAGGTCCAGATCCCGAACCAGTTCATCGGAATGCCTGTATGAAGATTCCGTATCGACCAGCTCAACACCCCCGCCCTGTTGCTCGGCCACCGGCAGTTTCAGCTTCAGAAGGTTGATAAAGTGCCGGAAGGGTTCATTCTGATCCTCAACCGGATCGGTGGCCAGTTCCGATTCAAGGGCCTTCAGCCGCATGCTGAACTCTTTGGTCAGGCATTCGCTTTCACAATAAATGCTCACCTTATCCGAAAGATCATCCAGCTGGGCCAGGGCCAGTTTTAATCCATGAATCCTGAACTCTTTCAAAGTTTGGGTAGTGATCTCTGCAGTGACCAGGGGGTGACCGTCCCTGTCACCCCCCACCCAGTTGCCAAAAGTAATAGAAGGAAACCGCGCGGAATCCTGCACCATCTGGGGATCATACCCAGCTTCGGCCCATGCTTGCCTCAGCCTGAAATCGAGGAAGGGTAAAACCTCCGGAAACACCCTGTAGAAGTAGTGAAGCACATTTTCCAGTTCCGACTCCAGGGCCGGTTTCTCAATGAAAATCTCCCCGATAAACCACAGCTTATGAAGGATCCGTTTGATATCATGTTTTACCTCCTCCTGTTCAAACCGGTTGTACATGGAGTTCTCCCGCTTCACCATCAGCAGGTAGAGCTGGCGATAGAGCGACAGTACCACTGGCCTCTTGGCTTCGGTAGGGTGTGCGGTAAGTACCGGTTCGGCCTCAATGTGCTCGAACTGCTCCATGATCTCCTCCCCGCCTACTCCCTTCTTTTTCAAATCAGACAGCACACTTCCCCACAGACCATTCACGCTCTCCAGGCCCTCTTTGTCCCGTTTCTGACGGCGGTTCTGCACGGCACCGTTTACCTCTGAAAGATTAAGCAGCTGGAAAGCGATGGAGTAGAGCTGCAGCAGCTTGTGCTTGTTTTCGCCGGAAAAATCGGGAGTCTCCCCAGAAATCCAGGGAATCCGGGAGGCCAGCTCCGGCTCGCCATTCTCTTCCAGTACCTCAGAAAAGCACTGCAGTAAAAACTCCAGGTCCCTGTAGGGTTTCCCAAGCAAATCTTTTATTTCGTTGAATCTAGTGGTCATATTACTCCTGTAACTGCCTTTTCTGAAATTCCAGCTCCCTGTTTATCAAGGTGTCTCTGATTGTTTGGTTCCTCAACAGGTAGTCATGCCCCATGGCAGGAAGGTCCTCCCAGGCAATCATACCCGTAATGTCCCACACCCGGATGTTCTCGGGAAGTTCGTAATAGTTGGTAGGTCCCGCCTTGCCCAGGCGGTTCTTCATATTCATATACTGCGACAAAGAGAGGGGTCCATCTTTCCGGTTGACCAGAATAGATACACTTTTGGTCATGGCGCTGATGTTGTGAAACCCTTTTCCCTCTTCAAAGGAGTCACACGCAGCATCGCTTCCGACCATAATGATCCTGTCGTAGGTTTGAACCAGGTCGATGCCTTTCTCCTCCCGTTTGAGCAGATATTCTTTTAGCACCTGGTTTCCCATGGAGGTACACATCAAGGAATAGGAGACATTGGCAGGGTGCTTTTCAAAGTAAGCCTTGTCGGCCAGGAAATCCTCCAGCATATGTTGGTAGATGGCAAAGTCGTTGGCGGCCCTGCTGGCTGCACGTTTTCCCTTATGATAGAATGGAGCCATACTCTGATCACCCCAGGCAAACAGGATGATGGCCATGGTCTCCCTGATGGAATCCATATAATTCTCATTCAGCCGGAACATGAAATCCTTGATCTGCTTTTCAAAGGTCTTCCCATAACCCGGGACCACAATGATGAGGCTCTGGATTCCCCTTTCTAACACCGCGATGTCATAGATGCGGTAAAAGACGTTATTCTCAACCGGCTCGGTGGGATAAACATCCAGGTCGCTGGTCTTGGTGGCCTGGTACTTCAGCCAGATGGAGTCCTTCTCATAGTCATACATACAGAAATAGAGGTTCCCTGTCTGCCGGGTCCAGCGGTTCCTGAAAGTAACTACTCCCTCCTCCGATTTCTTCAGGGGCCTGTTGCTAAAAAAGTAACCATACTTATGGTTCCCGTAGGTGGTGGTATCGATCCAGCGGGTTTCAATCTGTGAAATTCCAGTCCCTGGCAAAAGCAAAAAAATAAGTACAGAGAGTGACAAGAATCTCATAGAATTTCAGTTTTGAACCAAATTTACTAAAACAATCCCACAGCTTGTCAGCCATCTTAAAGATTCGGTCTAAATAAGAGCCAAATGTGGCCTCAGGAGCAGTGTCCGGAACAGTGAAAGTGATTTTCCTATAAATTCACCCCCCTATAAGGTTCAAACTTCATCACACACCTGTCATTAAAAAAGCAGTTCATCTTATCCTGATTCTTACTTTGATCCATTTTGTAACTCCCTCACAGGCACAGGATGCCAAGCAGAAAGGGCTGGATGCCATTACCCACCAGGCCGTTCAGGGACAGCTGGAGTTTCTCTCCTCTGACTGGACCGAGGGGAGGCATACCGGCCGGCCGGGTGCTTACATGGCAGCCGATTACATTGCCAGCCTCTTTAAAGTATACGGACTGCAACCGGCAGGCGACATGGTGTCAGTGAGGCCAAGCAGGGAAAAGCGAATGGCCGGTAAGCGACCAAAGGCGTACAGATCCTTTTACCAGAACTTCAACCTCATAGAGACAAAGGCTGGTGAGAACCATGAACTCTCTCTCACCGAGACCACCTCAGCTGGATCGCGTACCCTGAACTTTGCCTATAGAACCGATTTTTCGGTGCAGGCCTCCGGGGTCTCCATGGAGATAGAGATGCCGGTGGTATTTGTGGGATACGGAATGACCGACAAGGAAAACGGGTATGACGACTTCAAAGGGATAGATGTGAAGGGGAAAATCATCCTGAGACTGAGCGGTTACCCCGGTCATGACAACCAGGAATCAAAAGCTTACAAAACCTTCTCCAAGGATTGGGGCAGGGGCAGGTGGGGCCTGATGCGTGCCAAAAACAACACAGCCTCAGAACTGGGTGTGGCAGCGGTTATTGAGGTTACCCCTGAAGGATATGATGTAGGTAACTGGGCTGACAACCTGCCGTTCCGTTACAACTCGGGGAACTATGAGGGAGAGAAGCCCAGGGCCTCCTACTATGAAACCCGCATGAGTATTCCCGGAAGTGAGCTGGATCTGGAAGTGCGGTTCAGGCCC
>JAGLPR010000352.1 GCA_023137255.1 Bacteroidales bacterium
CCGGTGATAAAATGGACCTGGTTTTGTACATAAATATCCTCCAGATAATGTAGATGTCCCTGGAGCACCAGTCGCAGGTTATGTTCAGAGAAAAGTCCGAGAACCTCCAGCGAGTTATTGATCACAGAACCTTCTGAGTTGGCAGCCATGGAGCCCCGCATGAGCTGAGTTGCAGAAGTGATAAATGGGATATGTACACTGACAGCAATAGGGGTTTCCTTATCCACCTTTTGCAACTCTTCGGCCAGCCAGATGATCTGTTCCTCATCGACCCTGCCTATATATCCACCCTCTTCTCCCCTGTAAATGGCATCCAGGATAATAAAGTGCCAGCCCTTGTGGTTGAAAGAGTAGTACCGTTCACCCAGTCGTGTCTCAAACATCTTCTTTCCAAATTCGGGATGTTGCTCAATGCCCTTTTCATTTCTGTGCCATCCGTATACTTCGTGGTTCCCCACAGTATTGTACACAGGCATCTTAAAATTCCCGGATAGCTTTATATAGAGATTGTAAAGCGAGTCGGATCTACCATAGCTCTGGTTGAGCACATCCATAACCATGTCGCCTCCGGTGAGGACGAAATCGGGATTCCGTTTATTGACCTCATTGATGGCCCATTGAAAACCCGTCTCTGCACCCCTCTCCGGCTGAAGGTGAATGTCGGTCAGGAAGGCAAATGAAAATCCATTTTCACCTTGTTCTGCGGTTGTTTTGGCTGACTGGTTACACCCCGAAAGTAATATGATGGAGATCCCCAGCAATAGCAGTGTCCTTTTCATTATTTACAGCATTTAAGATTTATGATGAAGTTACTGAATCGCTCATTTAGTTCGCTTAGTTTCTCGTTGTTCAGGCAATATTTGGTCTTCACCCCGGTGATCTCCCCGGTGATCAGTTCGGCCCTCTTCAACTCGTCGAGATGCTGATTCACAGTGGTGCGGCTCAGGGGCAGCTCTTTTGAAATATCGCCCGTGATACACACCTTCGATTCGGCCAGGTAGTTCAAAATGGCCAGCCGTGCCGGATGGGATAATGCTTTGAAAAAAGAAGCAGCATCCTGCAGGTCCTGATCAAATAATTCAAGTTTTGCAGTGGTCATATTCCGAAAGTATGACGTAAATATACTTCATTTTTTAAGAGGCTGCCACCGTCCATAGGTAAGGCTCCTCCAGAGTGATTCCAAGGGACCAAAACGGAACCATTTGAGCCACACCGGCGAAATGATCATTATTGCGATCCATATTCCCACCACGATCATCACCTGGAACTTCCTTTCCACACTGCCAAACAATCCCAGTCCGCTCCCATAGAATATGAAAGTAGCGATCAGGGTCATCAGGATATAGTTTGTAAAGGCCATGCGGCCCACTGCCGAAAATGTGTTTTTAAATCCCCGGCAGGCATATGATTTGCATATCAACATCACCAATCCCAAATACCCCAGGGCTGTTCCCACGCTACCGAGGTAATTGAATTGCTTGCCCAGGAACATGGAAAATTCTATGGACCAGTTGTTCCTGAAATTGAGGACCACCCCGGTGGCCGAGAAAGAAAATCCAAGCACCAACCCCACCAGCACTAAGCGAAAATAGAAGCTGCCTGAAAGTTCGGCAGAGAGTACCTTCCATTTGAACAGGGCCATGCCCAGAAGCATCATCGACATCACCCGCCAGAAAGTTTGCATAAAGAAAAGTCCGGTTTGCATAAACAGGTTGGCCGGGATCCTGACATCCATCTGCTCCAGCCAGCCTCCACGATAGGCCGCTAGGTAGTGGTGAAGGGTAGGTTCATCCGGTCTCCAGCTCTGCATGGTGTTTTGAAGGGCCTCTTCAGGCCAGTAGGGCATGGAAAAGGCAAAGAACGAATCTAATAGCACAGGCACCAGATAAAAAGCAAATCCGATCCAGATCAGTTTCCGGGGAGGGAGCCTGCGAAATGCAAACAGTAACATCCCGCACAGGCTGTAGGTAAACAGGATATCTCCATACCAGAGCAGATAACCATGAAGTAATCCGAACACCAGAAGCCAAAGCATTCGACGGTAATGAAGGGTCGCACAGTTTTTTCCCTTTGCGATGGCGTTCTTGGTAAAAATTAATACCCCGGCCCCGAACAACATGGAGAAGATGCTCATGAACTTCTGGCTGGCCAGGATGTGGCTGAAAATCCAGATCCATTTATTCAGGCCGGTAAGATCGCCATAGGCCGTGGGATTGATATAGGCAGCCGAGGGCATGGAAAAACTCTGGATGTTCATGATCAGAATTCCCAGTACAGCCACTCCCCTGAGTACATCCAGGGAGACAATTCTTTTGGAATACTCCATCCATACAAGTTAATGAAACCTGCGGATTTAAAACTGATATACAGAGCCTGTAGTAACCTCCTGCCCGTTAAAAAGCTCTATAAACCTGCTTAAAGCAGGATCCTGGGTGCAATGGGAAGGGTATATCCGTTTTACCCTGATCTCTTTCAGGTAAACGATCGTTCTCATGGTTTGCGGATTGACTACCGTCAAATGAAATCCCCCGATCACAGCTGCGACCTGCTCCACCCCGGTGACCTTCTTTGCATGCTCCACCAGGTTGCAAATTCCCGAATGGGCACAACCTGAAATGACCACCAGTCCCTCGTCGGTAACACATACCAGACCCGAATCGTCCAGGATAAAATCTTCTGATCCATCTTCCAGGATGTACTTGGTATGCTGCGCCTCAAAATCATTGATGCGGGGAACCTCTCCAAGAAAAATGAGGTGTTCCGATAGCTGAACGGGCTCCCTGGACAGGGTCAGTTCAAACCGCTCCCTGACCTCCTGTTCCCCCAGGGCAAGCCCCAGGTAAAATCCTCCTGATTTCCTGTAGCGTTTTACAAAACATCCCGGGTGACACACCAGTGGCAATCCCTCTATAAACTGTAATCCGTCTCCATGGTCGAAATGTCCGTGGCTTAATGCAATGGTGTCTATTTTAGCAAGGTCTTCACCCAGTTTCTCTGCATTTCTTTTGTACAGGTCAGAGGCCCCGGTATCAAACAAGATCCTCTTCCCGTCTACCTCCACCAGGAATGAAAGACCATGTTCGGAGCCGTATCCTTCCATAGCTTTTGCATCAGACAACACCGTTAATTTCATAATACTATGCGTTTTCACGAAGATAGTGAACATATGTTCATATAACAACATGTTTGTTAAGAAAATAACACTATTGAATAATGAAACCCTTACTCTTCTGCGGAAACCCAGGTAAGGTAAAGCTTATAAGCCAGAGAGAGGAGGATGGCTCCCAGGAAAAGCCCGATAAATCCAAAGGCGGCAAACCCTCCCAGGGCTCCAAGGAAGATCACCAGCATAGGTACATCGGATCCTTTCCCCATAATCATCGGTTTCAGCACATTGTCCATCATTCCCATTACAATAAAGTAGAGGGCCCAGAGTACTGCAGGCAAAGGATCAAAGAAAGCAAAGAGGTAGATAATCAGGGGAATATTAAACAGCAATACCGGGATCTGGGCGATGGTCATCACCAGGATCAATACAATCCAGACAGCAGCCAACGGGATCCCAGAGAATATCAGTCCCACACCCATCAGTGTGGTCTGAATCACTGCTACTCCAAGCACCCCGGCAGCCACATTCCGGATGGTCACCAGCGAGACCTTCATGAACTCTTCACCCCGATCACCAACCACCTTTTGAAATATTTTCCTGCCCGATTCCGATCCCTTTTCAAAGAAAATAAGGAAAATACCTGCCATGACTATCGACACTGCAAATTGCAGAATTCCAAGGCCCGTGCTTGCCAGGGTACCCAGCATTTTCTCCCCCCAGGTAGCAATCTGGGGCAAAAAACCCTGCAGGGTCTCTCCCGTATTTTCGGAAAGTTCCAGCCAGTGGTCATAAAGCCAGTTTCCTATCAATGGCCATTCGGCCACTGATTCTGAAGGTGCAGGAATGGTAACTCCCCCCTCCTGTATGCTGCCTGCCAGGAACCTGATGCCTTCCACCAGCTGGTTTACCAGCCAGATACTCGGTAATATCAGGATGGTGAGTGCCACGGCCATAATAAGCAAAGAAGTAAGTTTGTTCCTGTTTCCCAGCCAGGTTCTCAGCTTTTGAAACAGAGGAAAGATGATGATGGCAATGATCAGTCCCCAGAGCAAGATGCTCAGGAAGGGCTTCAGGATTCTGAAACATAAATAAACCACCAG
>JAGLPR010000353.1 GCA_023137255.1 Bacteroidales bacterium
TTCGGGACAGCCCGCCACCCCCGGAATCTTTACTGTTCCATTTGTCCCAAAAAAAGAGGGGGCCTTTCATGCGGAATACATATACAAAAATGGTGAGGTAAGCGAATCGGTGGAGGAACATGTACACATCTACAAGGACCATGAGGCGATCCATGCTGCTGAATCAGGAGCCGATGGTCACGCCCACGGGGATGAGACCGAGGGAGAGATTGAATTTCTGAAAGAACAGGCCTGGAAAAGCAGCTTCCTGGTAAAAAAGATAGTGCCTGAACCATTTCGGGCGGTTATTGCCACCAGCGGAGAGATCATGGCCATGCCCGGAGAGAAGAAAAATGTGACAGCCAGTGGCCAGGGGATTGTCCGCTTTGCCGATACCCACCTGGTACAGGGATCGCCGGTAAGAAAGGGCCAGCTTCTGTTTACCCTTTCGTCTGAGACCCTGGTGGAGGACCATGTGAAACTGCGCTACGAAGAGGCAAAAAACAAGCTGGAGAGGAGCCGCAGTCAGTATCAACGACACCAGGTCCTGCATGAGCAGGAGGCCATTTCCGAACGACAGTTCCAGGAATCAATGTCAAGCTATGTGGAAGACAGTCTTCGCTATTACAGCCTGGCAGCCAATATTTCGGAAGGAGGCGTTAAAGTCGTCGCTCCTGTGACGGGGACCATTCATGAACTCAAGGTGTCGGACGGGGAGTATACCGAACCGGGAAAGATAATGGCCATACTCTCCACCAACCGCAACCTGATGCTCAGGGCCGATCTCCCGCAACAGTACTACGGCCAGCTTGAGCAGATTGAAACGGCCAATTTCAGACCGGCCTATACCCACAGGGTCTTTACCGTGGAAGAGATGAGCGGGTCGTTGCTTGCAACCGGAGTATCGGTGGCCGAAAACAACCATTACCTGCCGGTTATTTTCAGGCTGGAAAACGACGGACATTTGCTGGAGGGTGCATTTGCTGAGGTATACCTGCTTACTTCAGCAAAGCGAGATGTACTCGCAGTTCCGGTCAAGGCTCTGGGTGAAGAGCAAGGAGGGCATTATGTCTACATCCAGGCGACCGGAGAAACTTATTCCAAACGATATATTACCACCGGACAGCACAACGGCCTCTATGTTGAAGTCACCACCGGACTGCAGCCCGGTGAAAGGGTCGTCACTGAAGGAAATACCCTGGTCAAAGCTACCTCTGTGTCCACCGGTGAGATCGAACATGGACACACCCACTAAACTGAAGAACCATGCTGAACAGAATCATACAATACTCCCTGGATAACAGGATGCTAATCATCTTCCTGTCGCTATTACTGGTGGCTGGAGGAGTTTTTACAGCCCGGGAGATGGAAATTGATGTGTTTCCCGACCTCACTGCACCTACCGTGGTGGTGCTGACCGATGCCCACGGAATGGCAACCGAAGAGGTGGAGACACTGGTTACCTTCCCCATCGAATCGTCCCTCAATGGGGCCACCGATGTGAGGCGGGTTCGCTCCAGCTCCTCTTACGGATTCTCCATTGTTTGGGTGGAGTTTGACTGGAATACCGATATATACAGGGCACGACAGATTGTAAGTGAAAAACTTCCCTCCGTTGCAACCCTCCTTCCAAAGCATATCGAAGCACCCATTCTTGCCCCTCAGACCTCGATCATGGGTGAGATCATGCTGGTTTCGCTTACATCCGATTCGCTTTCGCTGTTTGACCTGCGGACCATCACAGATAAACAGGTACGCCAAAGGCTCCTTTCGGTAACCGGAGTAGCCCAGGTAGTGGTTATAGGAGGATTGCCTAAACAGTACCAGGTATTGGCCGATCCTCATAAGATGAAGTACCACAACGTAAGCCTGGAAGAGTTGATCGCCACCGCAGAAAATACCAACAGCAATGCCGCGGGAGGCATCATCAATCAGTATGGACAGGAGTATGCAGTCAGGGCCACCGGGCGCTCTACCCATCCG
>JAGLPR010000354.1 GCA_023137255.1 Bacteroidales bacterium
GCCCTGGAAGAACTGGAAGCCAGTCTGCCTGTCGATGTAGAGATTAATTCAAAGATCTTCAGGCAGGCCGATTTTATCAACACAGCCGTATCAAATGTATTCAGAGTCCTGCTGGAAGGAGGATTGTTTGTCACACTTATTCTCTTCCTGTTCCTTCTGAATGTGCGTACCACCCTGATCTCCCTGATTGCGATCCCCTTGTCACTCATGCTTTCGGTCATTACCCTTCGTGTACTGGGACTGACCATCAATACCATGTCGCTGGGGGGAATGGCCATTGCCATCGGTGCCCTGGTGGATGATGCCATTATCGATGTAGAGAATGTGCTGAAGCGACTCAAACAGAACCATCGAAAACCAAAAGAGGAACAGCAGGGGATCCTGAAGGTGATCTACCTGGCCTCTGTGGAGATCAGGTCCTCCATCGTCCAGGCCACCCTGATCATTATTGTCTCTTTTATTCCTCTCTTTTTCCTGGCAGGAATGGAAGGCCGAATGCTGAAGCCGCTTGGAATCACTTTTATTGTTTCACTTATCGCTTCATTGCTGGTGGCCCTGACGCTAACACCGGTCCTTACCAGCTACATGCTCACCGGTAAAAAACAGCTGGAGAGGGACGAACGCGGGGGCAACAAACTGGTTCAGCATCTCAATTTATGGTATAAAAAGGCGCTGCATATCCTGTTAAAATGGAGATTGCAGGTGATTCTCCTGGCGGGAGGGCTGCTGGTCTTTGCGCTGATCCTGTTCTCCAGGTTTGGGAACTCCTTTCTTCCGGAGTTCAATGAAGGGACCCTGACCATTACTGCCGTTACTATTCCAGGGGTCTCCCTGGAAGAGAGCAACCGAATCATCGAGCAAATCGACTCAGAGCTGATGGAAGTGCCTGAGGTCAAATATGTGAGCAGGCGTACCGGAAGGGCCGAGTTGAATGAACACAGTCACGGTGGTACCAATTCGGCCGAGATCGATGTCCCGTACACGCTTAAAGAAAGAGATCATGAAGCTTTTATGGAGGAGGTCCGCCACAGACTCTCAGTGATCCAGGGGGTGAACCTCAACATCGGTCAACCACTGGGCCACCGCATCGATCACATGCTATCCGGAACCAGGGCAAGCATTGCCATTAAGTTGTTTGGTACCGACCTGGGAGCCATGTACAGGACGGCCCAGGAGATCCAGGGTGCCATCTCCGGTATACCCGGCCTGGTGGACCTGAACGTGGAGCAGCTGGTGGAGGTTCCCCAGATCCAGATCCGGCCCCGCAGGGAGATGCTGGCCCGATACGGGATTTCACAAAACCAGCTTACTCAATTTGTGGAGACTGCCATTGCAGGAAAGAAGTATGCCGAGGTGTATGACGAAAACCTCAACTTTCCACTGGTGGTAAGGTATGCCGAACCATTCCGAAACAGCAAAGAAGCCATAGAGGATGCTCTGATTGACACCTATGACGGGAACCGGATCCCCTTGAGTTATGTGGCCGATGTGGTATCGACCAGTGGTCCCAATACCATCAACAGGGAGAATGTACAGCGAAAACTGGTGATCTCTGCCAATACCGCCGGGCGCGACCTGGGCAGTGTGGTTTCAGAGATAAAATCTACCATTGAGAGCCAGGTTCAGTTGCCCGAGGGGTACAGGGTGCAGTACGGGGGACAATTCGAGAGTGCCCGGAAGGCCTCTCTTACCCTGGTGATAACTTCTCTGCTGGCCATCCTTATCATCTTTGTTATCCTGTTTCAGGAGTTTAAAAGCGGTAAACTGGCCGGTGTGATCCTCCTCAATCTTCCCCTGGCACTTATCGGAGGAGTGGTGGCCATGTGGCTCACCTCCAGCGTGGTCAGCATTCCATCAATAATTGGATTTATTACCCTGTTTGGAATCGCTACACGGAACGGGATCCTGCTGGTATCGCGGTACATTCATCTCAGGCAAGAGGGACGGGGACTGGAAGAGACCATCATAGAGGGTTCGGCCGACCGGCTCAATCCTATTCTGATGACCGCCCTGGCTTCGGCCCTGGCCCTGATCCCGCTGGCTCTGGCAGCTGACAAGCCAGGCAATGAGATCCAGAGCCCCATGGCTATCGTAATCCTGGGCGGACTGGTTACTTCCACCCTGCTCAACCTGATTGTTATTCCTGCAGTTTATTATATGCTTGAAAAAAGAAAATTATGAAAACGCGATTGATACTATCTATTCTTCTGGTCCTGGGCTCTTATACCTTTGCCGGGGCCCAGGAACCAGATACCCTGATGAAGCTGGTCCTGGAAAACAACAGGAACCTGAAAGCAGCCAGGGAAGCGTACCAGGTCGCCGTCCTGGAAGCAGGCACGGGTAATACACCTCCCGATCCGGAGGTGGAATTCGCTTACCTGTTTGGCTTACCTGAAGCTTTAGGCCACCGCGTCGATTTCGGGGTAAGTCAGCAACTGGATTTTCCTACTGCCTACTTCCAGAGATCAAAGATCAAAAAGATTAAAATCTCGCGGGCAGAACTGGAATATGTCCTTGCCAGACAAGAGGTATTGCTGGAAGCCCGGCAGCTCTGGATTGAGCAAGTCCACCTCAACCAACTGCGAAGTCTGCTTCGAGAAAGACTTGACCAGGCAGAGGCCATCCATAAACATGTGGAACAAAAACTGAATGCCGGTGAAGTGGGTCCCCTGGAGTTGAGCCAGAGTAATCTTCTGCTTGCTTCATTGTCAGGGGAATACGATGAGATGCTCTCGCTAACAGAAAACAACAGGCTCGCCCTTAAGGAGATCACAGGCGGAGTGGATATGGAGATTCGCGATACCCTCTTTCCCCAACCTTTGCCAATAATTGCCGATACCATGGTTGAAGCGTACCGGATGAGCCCCTATGTTCAATACTTCAATCGTGGACTGGAGATGAAGGAGGAAGAGAAAAACCTGGCGGTGAGCCAGCATTTACCCAAACTATCTGCAGGCTATTTTTCTGAATCGGTGACCGACCAAGCATTCAGGGGTTTCCGCCTGGGGGTCACGGTCCCGTTGTGGGAAAATGCCAACACCGTGAACAAAGCCAAATCAGAAGTGGCTCTTGCAGAAGCGGAGGTTGAGCGTTACACCTTTCACCAGGAGAA
>JAGLPR010000355.1 GCA_023137255.1 Bacteroidales bacterium
AGGCCCTTGGATCGACCAACAGCTTGTTGCTGCTGGCCACCTCCCTGGAGAATGGGGAGATCTCTCTGTCTGAGTATTTCTATACCTCCGATTTCTACTTCCGGAACCAACAGTTGTTGCTCCGTTACAAAAAGGAGCAGCTACTTCAGGAAGCAGAATTAATGAAGATTTATCTGTAGGGGATTATTCATACCTCAAGGCTTTCACTGGGTTCTGTCTGGCCACTCTGTAAATCTGAAGGGTGATGGTCAGGATGGAAATCAGAATGGCTGCAATTCCTGCCAGGACAAAGATCCACCAGGAGATCTCAGTTTGGTAGGCAAAATCCTGCAACCACCGCCGGATGATAAACCAGGCTGCGGGACAGGCTGCCACATAGGCCAGCAAAACCCACTTCAGGAGTTCTTTATTTAACAGCACGATGATTTTCTCAATGGAGGACCCATGGGCCTTGCGAATCCCCACCTCTTTGAACCGGCGGGCCACCAGCAGTCCACTGATGCCCATCAGTCCAAGACAGGATAGCAGGATGGCTATCCCGGAAGCATAGGCAATGATCCGACTCCAGCGGTCCTCATCGCTGTATTGCATCTCCAGGTTTTCATCCATGAAAGTGTATTCCCAGTTAAATTCAGGGACCATTTCCTTCCAGGCTTTTTCTGTGTGTTCCAGTACTGCTGCCATGTTATCATCTGATTTCACAAACAGGTACCAGATGGAGTTATAGGCAAACATATGCATCATTAATGGCTGAATCTCATCATGCATGGAGTCATAATGAAAATCCTTCACCACCCCGATGATATTTACAGCCATTCCATCGGAATCAAGCGTCACCCTCTCTCCAATGGGATCCTCTAGCTCCAGCTCTTTGACCAGTGTTTCATTGACTACTACGCTCGGAATGGTGTCGACTGTCTCGCCACTGAAAAAATTTCTTCCTTCCACCACTTCCAACCCCAGGGTGAGGATATAGTCATGATCCACCCTGAGAAACCTGATGGTTGTTACTTCTCCCTTTTTGTTTCTGAGGGATTGTGAACTGCTCCCTGAGGTAAAACTGCGATCACTCATGGTCACACTCTTTACATGCGGTGATTCCACGATCTTTTCCTTCAGGGCCATGATTTTTTCCATGGAGAAATCCACATGGATCACCACCGTATTCTCCTTCTCAAATCCCACATCCCGGTTCACCATGTAATTCAGCTGCTTTAGAATCATACCACCCGAAATCAGCAATACTATGGCAATAAAAAACTGCAACACCACTGATACCCTGGCTACTCCGTTCCGCCTGACCGAAAGCATCTCTCTACGAAGGAAACGAAGTGGATTGCTGCGCCTGAGTAAATAGAGACCGATATATAAACTTGTGTTGAGTACAATAAACAGGAGAATGGCAACCAGAAACAGAAAATTAATCCCTTTGGAGTATAATGCAAATGTAAGATCATCCTGGGCCAGCCTGTTAAATAAGGGAAGCAGTTGCTCTGCAATGATGATCCCCAGCAACAAAGAGATCAGGGTCAGCACAAAAGATTCAATGATAAATTGTGCCAGTATCTGCCAGCGCCGAGCACCCACTACATTCATCATTCCAAAATCGCCAATTCGGTTCAGTGCGGTGCCTATGGAGATCATCACATAGTTAAAACAAGCTATCAACAGGATAAGGATGGCTATGCTGGAAAGGATATAGATGGCATTCATGTTCCCGGTGATCTCATAAGAACCCCTGAATTCCTCCGACCCCAGGTAAAGATCCCGGAATGGCATAAACCGATAGGTGAAATGATGATCGTTGGCCGATATGAAACCCATATCCACCAGTTGTTTCAACCCCTCCCCATGAAACTCATCCACCAGCGTCTGTGCCGTCTCTTCAAGTCCTTGCAAATCGTTGTTTTCATCAAGCATCACGTAGTTATAAGTATCTCCGACAAAATCATTGCTCCGGGGATACCCCCTGGCCTGGATATAAGGAATAAGTACACTCCACCGGAAAGAACTGTTTTCCGGGGGATCTGCAATCACAGCAGTAACTGTGTACTTATTAAAGGGAGGTCGTTCAGGAAATTTGATGCTTTCACCTATTACATCGTTAAAACTAACCAGGCTGTCACCAAATATTTTTGTGGCCACTCCCTCGGTCAATACGACACTCTTCGGGTGTGTAAGCGGATGTTCCTGGTCACCTGCCAAGAAATCATAAGTAAACATGTCAAAAAAAGTAGAATCGACAAAACCCACATATTCATGGAACAACTCCTCCTCTTCGAGCCCGATAAAAACCGGGGTAGATTTTAGCCGGCAGGTACTTTCAATTCCAGGAACATTCTCCCTCAATGCCAAAGCCATACCTCCTGGCTGATAGGGAGAATAGATAGTTTCCCGGTCCACCGGATTCACACTGGAATACATTCTGTAAATCCGGTTGCTGTTCTCGTGGAAATTATTGTAGCTAAGCTCCCAGGTGCTATACATGTATATAATGATCACAATGGCAATACTTAATGAAAGCCCGAACAGGTTAATCAGGGTGCTCCCCCTTTGCTTCAACAAGTTCCTGAAAGCGTATTTAAAATAATTGAAGATCATCTGCTAGTCGTTTCATGGGTTTCCCTCCAGAATGCCAAATGGGTGCCAGAATTCTCCACATCGATTCAATATACTGTCTTTTAACTTCTTATGTAGTTTGCTGGCCATACATTTCCAAAACAACTGTTCAGAATCTGAACAGCAAGTGTCAGCTTTTTGAACGAATAGCCTTAAATTACAATGAAAATTTGAAGTAATGGTTCCTGCCCGCATCCTGGTGATCGATGACAATGTGCAGATCCTTGAATCACTCAGGATCCTTCTGAAAGATGAATTCGAAGCTGTTGATATCATACCCAAACCAGCCAGGCTCAATGAAATGCTATGGCGAAACAGCTACGATGTGGTGATGCTGGACATGAATTTTGCCATGGGTGAAACTTCGGGGAACGAAGGGATCTTCTGGCTGAACGAGATCAAAAAGAGGGACCCTCTTCTGCCTGTCATTCTGATCACAGCTTATGGGGATATTGAACTGGCAGTGAAAGCCATCAGGGAAGGAGCAACCGATTTCATCACCAAGCCATGGGACCCTGAAAAACTGCTTGTAACCCTGAACAATGCTTATCGTCTCCGCAAGTCAGGTCAGGAAGTAAAGAAGTTAAAGAGTAAACAACAGCTGCTATCGGAGGACCTGGACCGGGAGTACAGAATGTTCCATGGAACCTCGGAGGTAATGACCAACCTGATGAATACCGTGGATCGTGTGGCTGCCACCGATGCAAATGTTTTGATCCTCGGGGAGAACGGAACGGGCAAGGAGGTCATCGCCAGGGAGATTCACAGGCGATCAACCCGTTCTGAACAGATCTTTGTGGGGGTCGATATGGGTTCCCTGAGTGAAACTCTATTTGAAAGCGAGATGTTCGGACATGTAAAGGGAGCATTTACCGATGCCCGGGAGGACCGGACAGGCCGCTTCGAGACAGCCGATGAAGGTACCCTCTTCCTGGACGAGATCGGGAACATTCCTCTACCCATCCAGGCCAAACTGCTCCAGGTAATTCAGAACCGGGAACTGATCCGGGTGGGAGACCAGCAACCCCTCAAGGTCGATATCAGGTTGATTACGGCCACCAACCGTTCGCTGAAGCAGATGGTTGCGGAGGGGACCTTTCGGGAGGACCTCTTCTACCGTCTGAACACCGTTACCATCGAAGCTCCTCCATTGAGGGAACGGGATGAGGATGTGGTTCTGCTGGGCGAGACTTTTCTGGAACAGTACAGCCGCAAATACAATAAACCGGGACTGGCTTTGAATAAAAAAGCCATACAGAAGCTCCGGGAATACCCCTGGCCCGGAAATGTCAGGGAGCTTAAACATACCATGGAGAGGGCGGTCATTCTGTGTGAAAGTGTTCACCTGGGCCCCGATGACCTGCGCCTCTATGAGGGTCATGGTTCCGTCATGGATCAATCCTTCAAACTCGACGATGTGGAGCAACGAACCATTATCACAGTACTTCAAAAATGCAGGGGAAATCACTCAAAAGCTGCACATATGCTGAACATCTCCCGCACCACCCTATATGCAAAACTGAAAAAATATGGGATCTAACCGTTTCTATATTTCCATTGTATTCAATTGCCTGCTGATCTTTGCTGCTGCATTTCTCTTTTTCTATTTCCTCTACACCAGGCAACAGCCTTCCACAGCATTCGGTATTGCCATTCTTGCCGTGCTGCTTACCATTCGTCTGATCTATTTTGTAAACCGGACCAACCGGATTCTTGGGAATTTCCTCTCCTACATGCATGAGCTTGATCCCTCCCTGCACTATTCTGTCAGGTATGTGGAGAAAAATTTCAAAGGGCTCAACGAGGCCCTCGAAAAACTGATCCGCGAATTCAAGGAAAACCGCATCGAATTGGAGGTACAGGCCCAATACCTGGAAACCATCCTGGACAATGTATCAACCGGGATTCTCAGTTTTAATGAGGCCGGTGAGGTCCGAACCATGAACCACGCAGCCAGTGAATGTCTTGGAACTGGGCCGATCAATCACCTGGATCACCTGGATCTGAAACAACCGGGACTCGGTACCACCATCCTGGGAATGCGGCCGGGGGAACAGGTCACTGAGACCATAAAAAGAGGAGGTGGTGATACCCAATTAAGTATTCACACCTCTCA
>JAGLPR010000356.1 GCA_023137255.1 Bacteroidales bacterium
AAGCTGATCAGGGTCATCAACCACGAGATCATGAACTCCATGACCCCGATCATTACTTTATCCATGGCCATCCGGAAAAAACTGGCAAAAGGGGACCAGGCAAAACCGGCGGAACTTTTAACCAAAGTAGCCCTGCAAGACGCCATTCAGAGCGCCTCCATCATTGAAGAACGATCCAACGGATTGGTACAGTTCATTGAAAGATACAAGAAGCTAACCGGTCTTCCCCCCATGAAACCCGAACGATTTCCAGCGGGGAAACTGATTCTGAAAGTGGAACAATTACTTAGGCAGGAGCTTAATGAGAAGGGAATCCGGCTAATATGGCCTTCGAAATGCAAAATTGAACTTGATGCTGACCGGCAGATGCTGGAACAGGTGCTTATCAATCTGGTGAAGAACTCTGTGGAAGCAGTTCGGAATTCAGAAGATCCGGAAATTGAACTCTCCTGCTACAGGGATGGTGACAAGCACATCTGCCTTTCAGTCCGTGATAATGGTGAGGGAATCCCTGAGGAAAAACTGGAGCAGGTATTTGTTCCTTTCTTTACCACCAGGGAGGAGGGTTCCGGCATAGGGCTCAGCCTGTGCAGACAGATCATCCGATCACACAACGGCAGAACACATATCGAATCTGCACCGGGAGAGGGGACCCGGGTTGTGATCACCCTGTAGCTCCTTTATGGCATACAGGTTTCCGTTACGATCGACAGCATACTTAAAGCATTGGTGACTGTGATCTGTAGAGTTTTCATACCTGTGCTTTTTACATTGATTCTATATATCAGAATATTTATCTTGTATTACCCTAACAAAATATTGACGTTGCGGATGAAAAATACCCTCATAATTATCATGGTGGGTCTCCTGTTTTCAGGATCCTCCCTGGTTCTCCATGCACAATTCTACCAGGTTTACGGTTACCTGACCCCCGATGCGAACGAAAAGGAGCTGGTCTATTGGACCACCTACATTCCATCCTCAGATCACTCCTATTCATTCTTTGGCGATACGGTGGGCAGGCAGGGAATGTTTGCGCACTCCCTTGAACTGGAGTACGGGATCACCAACAACCTCACTGTGGCTATCTATTTCGATTTTGAACAACCCAAAGGAGAAAATTTCAAATGGGTGCGGACCAAAGCGGTCATGCTCTACTACCAGCTGTTCCAGAAAAACTTTCTGCCGGTCGATCTGGCCCTCTATGCAGAGTATAAACTCCCCCGGAAAGGGTATAAGCATTCCGAAGAGATCGAGTTTAAACTGATCATGGAGAAAGATATAAAGTTTCACAGGATCATTCTGAACCCCACCTTCGAAAAGAAGATCAGCGGCGAAGATGTAACCGAGGGAGTGGAGTTTATCCTGAATGGAGCCTACATCTACAACAAAAGCGATGTGTTCCAGCCCCGCCTTGAGTACTATTCCAAAATGGGAGAGCTATACGATATGCCTGCTTATGGGGAACAGAAAAACTATATCTTCCCATCCTTTGACCTGTTCTTCGGGAAGTACGGCCAGTTTCGGTGGCATGCCGGAGTGGGATTTGGCCTGACAAATCCGGCTGATAACATCATTGTAAAAAGCATCCTCTCCTGGGGCTTTTTTTAATAATCATATAGCTTATACATTATGAAATCTTTCAGAATAACTGTTCCTCTGTTAACCATCTTCCTGATTGCTTCGCTAACCAGCATGAGGTTCATGGGCGATCCCGAATCTCAGGAGAAAAAATACCACTATTATGAAAATCCTGTCATCTGTTCCGGCTGCCACTGGGACAAGTTTGACCGTTGGAGCACATCGCAGCATTCAAAGGGCTTTACCGGTGACTTTTTCCAGGCACAGTTTTACGAGGTGGTACTTCCCTCCCTGTCCCTGGATGAAAAAGTGGCCAATGCCAACGAGGATTGCATCGGTTGCCATTCGCCCACCGCCTTCCTTTCAGGCGATATGATCCCAAAACGGACCAAGGAGCCCGACAACCACTGGAGTCCCAACCCCGAAACCAGGACTAGGGCCGAACGGGGAATTTTTTGCGACTTCTGTCACACCCTGGACCGCTTTGAAAACAACCCGCCGTTTAATCACGACTTCATATCGCATGCCACCGCAGATGTGGATCCTAAGAGGGGAGACTTGGAGTTTCCCTGGTCTCCCCACCACGAAACCGCCACCTCTGAGATTTACGAATCTACTGTCATCTGTGCCACCTGTCACAATGAACAGAATCCCTATGGGGTATGGGTAAAAGCCACCGAAATGGAATATAGTGAAAGTGTCTTTATGGAACGTGGGATCCCATGTCAGTTTTGCCACATGCAGCCCATGGGGGGGAAACCTGCCAAAATGGGTTTCATAAGGGCACAAAATACCGACCATTGGTTTGGCGGTGGTTTTGCTGAATTTGTGGAAGGCGCGGCAGCTGTCTACATCCAGGGTGAAGACCTTATTGTTTCAGCCGGAGAGGAAGTGGAGTTTTCCATCCTGGTCAAGACCCTGGCCACCGGACACAAATTCCCCACCGGTTCAGTGGAGGAACGCGATGTTTGGATGCATGTAAGCCTCAACAATGCAGCGGGTGAAGAGCTCCTTCATATTCCCATTCCTCTAAATCCTGATGATCCCAACGACAAGTACTTTATCACCAGCAATGCAAAGGTGGCCTATCCGTCACACAGTACCCTGTCAGAACCCATTGAGCGCGACGGGCTGACCGAGGGGGACCGCCTCTACCATAGTGCCTTTCTTGATTCCGAAGGTGAATTCACCTTTGCGCAATGGCTCTGTGTGGAAGAAATTGAAAACCGGTTTGATCCTCTGGAGGAGCGCATGGAAACCTACCGGTTCACCATTCCGGATCACCTGGAGAAAGGGAATTACTACCTCACCGCCCAACTGAATTATCGCCGGATGCCCGATCCTCTGGCCGACTATTTTGGAATCGACCGCAGGCCGGTCATGGAGGTGTCAATGGATGTGCGGAAATTGGTACTTAACTAAATCAGAAACGGAACGGAACAAACCGGGAAACCTTCTTCCTGTATTCTGCGTAATCTGAATATTTGTCTGCGGAAATTGATTCGCTGAAATTGCTGCTTCCCCAGAAGAGCAAGACCAGAAGAATCATACCAACAACGGACCAGTTGAGCCAGTTCCCGGTGGCTGAAACACTGAAAAAGTAGAAGACAATCCAGATGGCCTGCTCGGCTGCATAATTGGGATGACGTACTTTGCCCCACAGGCCGGTATGCACAAAGCCTTTTCTGTATTTTTCAGGAATATCACCACCCAAAGCCATCGCCTTTCGTTTCTCCTTATGATAATTCCATTGTTGTTGATCAGCTATGGTTTCAATAACAATAAAGCCCAATAACAACGCACCTATGAGATAATCCGCCCATCCCACTGGCGATCCGCCCAGACTGCGAACAGCCGGCAGTGTGATTAACATGATCAATCCCATCTGGTACATGGAAATAAACAACAGGTTAAAAACCACCCAGCACCACTTTGGGGCAAACTCTGGTTTGGCGCGAAGCACCGCCCAGCGGTAATCCTCTTCCCCGGCCCAGAACCTGATGGAAAATCCACCCCGGCGGGAGAAATTATAAGTCAACCGGATTCCCCAGGTTGTGACCAGGAGGGCCATCAGGACAATACGAGGTTCAAAACCAGCTTTCACTGCCGTCATCCATACATAAGCAATTGGGATCAGGCTCCAGAGCTTATCCACCTGACTGTAATTGTTGGTGAGAGTACTTACCGCGAAACTGAGCAGGGCTGCTGCCAGGTACACCACTACCAGATCGTTCAGAATCTCCTGCTGAAAGGAGGTGACCGGTTCATCGATGGTAAAAGCCAGAACAGGAATGACAATGATGGTCACAAGTAGCGCAAGAACAGTTTTCCACATATCGGGTCAGATTTTATCGATGTGCTAAATATAGAAACATTTTCATGAGATCATTATTTGCAGTCCTTTTCTGTCTGATTTTTAATTACATAAGCCATGTAAAAACTTGACAATGTCATAATTATATCGGAACTTATAAGGCTTTATTTATTATGAAACCTCCTAGCATTTCCAGGCTTATTAAGGAGCTGAGGCGCAGAAGGGTTTTAAGGGGAGTTGTGGTCTACGGCGCTTCGACTCTGGTTATTTTTGAGGCAGCAGACAATCTGTACAATGCCTTTGGTGTTGCGTCGGTTCCCAAATGGTTATTGCTTTTGCTGGCAATAGGTTTTTTTGTTTCCCTCTGGTTCTCCTGGATCTATGACATCACCCCCGGCGGAATCAGGAAAACAGAACCGGTCTCAGATCAACCGGTCCCCATCCCAAAAAAAGAGATTTCTCTCTATAAGACCACCACCTTTGTGAGTATCCTGATCATCATCGGGCTGCTTTCTTACAGAATCGTGGATGGCGCCAAAGAGAAGAAAATTGCCATTATTGAGAAATCCATTGCCGTACTTCCACTGCCCGATGAAGAGGTGTTCCTAAAGGAATCGATCAGGTACCAGTTCATAGGACATCAAATCACCACCTGCTTGCTAAAGGTCAAAGATTACAGGGTCGTTCCCTGGGAAGACAGCAGGAGATATCCGAGGAAAGAAGGTGCTTCCTATGCTGAAATGGGACAGGATTTATCGGCAGCCATCCTGGTAAATTGGAGACCTTATGAAACCGTTGAAAACAAACATCTCTCGGTGGGCCTTATATCGGCTGCGGACTCCAGCCTGTTGTGGGAAGAAATCTACGAGATAAAAGGAAGCTGGCCATCTGAGATATGCAGGTATAGCCGGAAGATTTCTAAAAAGATTACCAGGGAACTGAGGACATACCTTACGCCACGAGAACGGGCCTTTATTAGTGAAGAACCCACATCGTCCAACGCCACCATGTATGCATCCCTGGGTGCAGCCATGTCGAGGGATGCATGGGAAAAGTATCAAATTGACGCTGGCCGCATTGATACGATTATAAACGAATACATTGATCTCGTCAGTTTTGAGGAAGCGATCAATTATTTTACCAGAGCGATCCTGGAGGATTCGTCATTTGCCCAGGCATATGCAGGTCGGGCAAAAGCAAAGCTTTTGGGAATTCGGTTCGGCTTTTTCAACGAAGCTGAACTTCCGGAATGTGAAAAAGATATCCTGAAAGCTTTTGAGCTGGATCCAGACCTTCCTGAAGCACACATAGCCATGGGATTTTATTACTATTATGGCCTTGAGGAGCCCATGCTGGCTCATGCTGAATTTGTGAAAGCGGTAGACTTGATGCCCCTCCATACTGAATACCAATTCTACCTCTCCATCATTAAACGGGCCCTCGGAAAATGGGATGAGGTAAAAATCCTGACCGACCGTATTCTGGAAGCAAATCCCCGCAACGCACTCTTTTTGACCAACCTGGGAATCTCCTACGCCTACCTGCATGAATTCCACAAAGCCATTGAATGCCAGAACAGGGCCATCAGGATGACCCCCCACTGGTACGCCCCCCATATGAACAAAGTCGAGTGCTTCCTGGCACTGGGAGACACTAAGAAAGCAAGAACTATCACTGCAATAGCTACCAAAAAGACCGGCAAGATCTTTTCAAGATACCTGGCCCTGCTTGATGTGTATGAAGAGAATTATGCTGGTGCCATAGATCATATTGAACAGTCCACAGATGTAGATTTCCTCGATGTGGGAGAATCAGAAGCAGACAGGTACCTGTTGAAGGCAAAAATCTACCGCCATGCCGGAAATAGTGAAAAGTCAGCAATCAACTACAAAGCTGCAATAGAGTATCTGGAAAACAGGATCATGTTCAATCCAAACGATTATGATAGTCACAGCAAGCTCGGGATTGCCCTGGCCGGAAGCGGACAGAAGCTCGAGGCCATTGAGCATGGAAAACTGGCACTGGACCTGGTCACAGAGAAGAACGATTTAAAGATGGAACCCTACATTCTAAATAATTTGATCCAGATATATGCCCTGGCTGGCAATCATACAGCCGCCGGGCTTCTCATTGAAAAGCTGGTAAACATGAAATCCTACTTTACCTCTGATTTACTAAAACTTGATCCGGATTTAAACTTTTAAAAAATGAGACAATGATTGAGAAACCAATTGGAGACTTTGGTCCTCCTCCACCATGGGAAATGAACCCCCGTTTTGAGGCAATACTTAAAGAGTTGCCACAAGACAAACTAATCGAGCTGATTATTATTATGGGTGAACATAACCTGGATGTTTACAAATTGATGGAGAAAACAGCAAAAAAAATTGGAGAAATAATAGATCCAAAACAGCAGTAGACAGATCGAAATTAACCTGGTGCAATGACAGATTGTTCCGTGGTTTTTGTCGCTTTCGAGGAGAATGAAAACCTTGGAATTAGATACATGGCCGCACTCCTTTCCAATGCAGGCTACAGGATTGTTATGATCGATTTCAGGAGAGAGAACAGCGAAATCCTGAATGAACTTATAAGCATAAACCCACTGGTGGTGGGATTCTCTGTCATCTTCGATAATCACATAAATGGTTTTAAAAAGCTCATTGAGTACCTCCGGGAAGAGGGGGTCAAATGTCATTTTACTGCAGGGGGACATTTAGCCAGTCTGAGGCCTGATGATCTTTTCCGGCATATTCCATCCCTGGATTCCCTTGTGCGTTTCGAGGGCGAAAACACCATCCTGGAGCTGGTGGAACACATTTATTCAGGAAATGAGTGGCATCATATAATCGGTATTTCGTACAAAAAACAGGAGACAGTGGTGCATAATCCTCTTCGGAAACTGGAACCTGACCTGGATCGCTTCCCCTATCCGGTAAGGTCGGAACCAAAGGAATATGCATTGGATAAGAGATATACCACCTTGCTGGCAGGTCGGGGATGCGTGTACCAGTGCTCCTTCTGCGATATCAGGAAATTCTACAACCAGGTCCCGGGACCGGTAAAACGAGTGCGAAATCCTGAAAAGGTGGCAGAAGAGATGGAGTACATGCACATGGAAAATGGGGCCTCTGTATTCCTGTTCCAGGATGATGATTTTCCAGTCAGATGCAGGGACAACCCCTCATGGGTAAGACAATTTTGCCATTCCCTGGCCCAAAGAGACCTATCAGGAAGGATCATGTGGAAAATTAATTGCCGGCCCGATGAGATCGTCCCTGAATCTTTTGAACTGATGAAACAACATGGGTTGTTCAGGGTCTACCTGGGAATTGATGATGGCACAGATCTCGGATTGTTAAGTATGAACAAAAAACTCCGTGTGGCCGATCACCTGAAGGGAATTCAGGTTCTTAAAACTCTGGGGATCCATATTGACTTTGGGTTTTTACTGTTTCAACCGCAAACTACATTCCTCACCCTGGAGGAGAACCTCAGTTTCCTGGAATCGATCTGTGAGGACGGATATATGCCCATCACTTTCATGAAGATGATGCCCTACATGGAAACAGCGGTTGAGAATGAATTGAAGAGCAGTGGAAGGTTGATAGGTGATCCCGGATTCTATGATTACGATTTTTTTGAAGAATCCCTGAATCACTTTCATACTTTTATCATGAATTGCTTTAATCCCTGGTTCAATAATCATAATGGTTTATCAAACCTTTCGAAATGGGCATCTAACTATCTTGCCGTATTCTCTTTCTTCAACAGAAATCACCCGGGAATGCAGCGAATCAGTGTTGAGCTCAGAGAACGGGTGGCCGCTTCAAACAGATTCCTGGTCACTACAGTAAAGGAACTCTCAGGAATATTTAAGTCAGGTCGGTATCTCCTGGATAAAGATACTCAACTTGAAGAGTACAGGAGAACCATTGAAGAGAAGCATGCATCAGCCCTTATAGATATTCAAGGGATCCTGGAGAAGATCGAACTCTACTCCCTCACAAGAAATTTTTTCCTCTTTTAGCTAATCAGGGTGGCATTATGCCAGGCCCTGTAACTATTGATCCCTCAGGAACACCCTGGCCTCTTTGCTGAATATATAATCAGTGCCTGTCAGGGAAGA
>JAGLPR010000357.1 GCA_023137255.1 Bacteroidales bacterium
AATGACAACTTCTCTCCGGATGGGAATTTCCTCTGCTATGATACCCGTGGCACGGTTTATAACGAAAATCTGGCAAATTCGAAATCCATTGAGAAGGTAGAGATTGCAAGCGGTGAGGAGACCGTACTATGGGATCCTCCATCCATAACGGGAGAGGAAGCTGCTCCAGGAATGGCAGCTGTCTCTTTCCATCCCAGTGAAAACAAGGTTATTTTCATTCACGGACCTTTGCTCGAAAAGGTGAAAGCTCGTGGACCCTACTCTATCCGCAACCGCACGGCTTTTGAAGTAGATGGCAATGGGGAGAAAAATGCTGCAAAAGTTGATATGCGTGATATTTCCAATCGGGTTACTACTCCCGGCGCACACCGGGGAGGTACCCACCGGCATGAGTATTCACGGAACGGTAGGCGTATCGGATTTACATATGATGACTTTCTTGTTCAGGATTACGACCGGACCATTGGATTTATGCAGCCCGACGAAAATTCACCCGAAGGGTACACACACTATTTTTCAGTGATCCTGAAGCCATTCAAAATGGGGAAATCAAAAGCAGGGGAGATTGAAAAAGCGTATGGGGATTCATGGGTAGATGCCACCGGAACAATGCGTGCATTCATTGGGAAAATAAGGGCACAAAATGGCATTGATTACGAAAATGATCTATTTGTGTCAGATATTCCAGCTGATATTGATATAAGCACATCTCGCTCAGGCACACAGGATCGATACCCTGAACCACCTGAAGGCATTACCATAAGAAGGCTTACCCATGGCATGAATGTTTCAGGCATTGTGCGTGGCTCATCCGATGGTAAGCAGATAGCCTTTGCTGCCCGGGATGATAATGGCATCGACCAGTTGTTTATCATACAAGCACTTGGATCTGATAAACAAGCAAAAAGGCTTACCAACCTAAGCTCACAGGTTTCCTCCATTCGCTGGCATCCCTCAGGTGAATGGGTATTTTGCATCAGTGATGGAAATGTATTTGTAACTTACGTGGGAACAGGAGACAACTTCGGTAAAACTGAAAAATTAAGTGATGACCGGCTGGCAAGAGATCAACTGGTTGTATCACCCAATGGAAACCTGCTTGCATATATTATTCCTGTTCCGACAAAGGATAGATCTGGAATTATAGTTAAAGATGCAGCCGGGAATGATTTCAGACAGATATTTATTATGGAACTGGATTGGGGAAAAATAAAATAAATCAAAGGAGGACGATCTATGGCAAAAAAACAACATGTTATCGGAGTGATTCCTGCCCGTTATGGTTCATCAAGGTTTCGCGGAAAAGTACTGGCAGAAATCGCAGGTAAGCCAATGATTCAGTGGGTATATGAGCAGGCAAACCAATCGCAAATGCTGGATCAGCTTTTTGTAGCAGTGGATGACCCACGTGTCTTGAAATGTGTAGAAGGATTTGGAGGAAAGGCGGTTATGACAAGCGCAGACCATCAATCCGGTACAGATAGAATTGCCGAAGCAGTGGAAAAAATTCAAACTGACATTGTAGTTAATATCCAGGGAGATCAACCGCTTCTCGATCCTAAAATGATTGACGAAGCAGTGCTACCCATGATTGAAGATACAACTGTTCAGATGTCAACCCTTAAAATAAAAATCCGGGAAGAGGATTATACAGATCCGGCAGTGGTTAAGGTAGTGGTCGATAAAAATGATTTTGCCCTCTATTTTTCCAGATCGTTTATTCCTTATCCCCGCGATAAGGTGGCTGTAAATGTCTATGAACATGTTGGATTATATGTTTATCGAAAGGATTTTTTGCGGACAATATCGGAGATGCCGCAGAGTTATCTGGAAAAAATTGAAATGCTGGAGCAGCTTCGTGTATTGGAAAACGGGTATAGGATTAAGGTTATTGAAACCAAAAGCAAACATGCGGCAGGAGTCAGTGTGGATACACCGGCTGACCTGGCCAGGGTTGAGAAATTAATCAAAGAGATGAATCTAACTTAAAAAGTAACTCCATGAACTCAAACAGGGAGCTTATAAAACAGTTATATAATGATTTACAGCCATCAGACAGGGAAACGGTTGACAGAGCTGTAGATCGCATTGTAGAAGCTAAAAAGAAACAGGGGAAAGTTGTAGTCGTCACAGGAAGCGGACCCAATCTGCACGAAGGCGTCACCACACTTATTGCTGAACTTATCAATAAGGGTGTGGTAGATGGGGTAACAACAAGTTCGGCTGTTGTGGCTCATGAAATGGCGGGGGTATTGGATGAAGTCAAAAGAGTTGACGGTAAGAAATTAGGATTCCCTGTAGAAATACTGCCACGCGGGGGGATTTTTGAAATCACTCTTATGTCCAGGGAATTGCTTGATCAGCTTAAGAAGGAGATGATCATCGATACCAAACTGATTGATAAAGCCCTATCACTCCAAGGTGATGTGATCATCAAAGCGGCTGGAAATATGGCATACCCCATGGGTATGCGTACGGAGAATCTGGCAAAAGAGATTCTTTTTATTGCAAAATCCAAAGGGCTTCCCTTTGAGTTTATCGCTGGAGCAGGAGCGGATAATCGGACAATGCTGGGCGCTGCCAGAAAAAAAAATATTCCGTATTTGGTTACAGTTCCGCAACTTATCGGTGGTGGAATGGTTGGCACAGCTCTGGCCGATTCTATTTCAATAATGGAAAGAACATCGAGAATTGCTGAAATGATGAGCAGTGCTGATGTGATTATCGAGTCGGCAGTTGCTTTGACACAGGAGATCCATGACGGTCCGTTTGAAACATACACCGGTCATGGCATCTGGTCAAATTGGGATGGATATCCAACCTACAGTTTAGAAGGGAAGACCTTGATAAGAATTGATCTCGATCCGAATTTAAAAAAGGCCTGGGATCTCGAAAAAGGATCCGGCACAGTACAGCAGGCCATTGATAAGGGACTACCCAAGACAAAATCAATGGATATCCCATTTCGAATGGAGATGTCAGGTTTCGCCAGGGTAGAAAAAAGCATACCCATCGTTGGCGATATTGGAATCATATGGCCAATCATGGCATATCTCATCGAACAGAAGCTGGGTATTCAGCTTGATTTTATCTCTTTTCCACAGCAAAGCAAGGAAGGTCAGGAAATGAGAAAATGGATCGTAAAGAATATCCAGGCGATCAATAAAGAAAAGCTCTATTTATAGTCAGGATACACTCATTTTAACTCATTACTGGTATGTTACTGATTAACAAATGTTTAAAGGCTATTCTTTTTGTTTTACTCTTCACGTCCATATCTGCTCTCTGTAGTGAAAAACCTGGTCCTTATGCGGAAATTATCAGTACCAGAGTTATCTGCAAACAGCAGGAAAAATATATTGGCTGGCCCAGTATTACAAAAACTGAGTCGGGCGAGCTGCTGGTGGTGTTTTCCGGTGACCGTGATGCCCATGTATGCCCTTTTGGAATTACCCAGATGGTTCGCAGCAGCGATCAGGGTATTACCTGGACCGATCCCGAGACAATCAATAATACACCACTTGATGACCGCGATCCAGGGG
Organism: Bacteroidales bacterium; assembly: GCA_023137255.1. Classification (GTDB taxonomy): domain Bacteria; phylum Bacteroidota; class Bacteroidia; order Bacteroidales. The sequence continues at coordinate 3,543 of JAGLPR010000357.1, forward strand.
TTCTTGAAACAAAAAATGGAACCCTGCTGGTCAACTGGTTTACCTCACTGGCTTTTGATAGACAAAAGTATTATGAAAAGAATCCATCCTGGAAACGCCATGCAGATAAACTTGGAAATGCCACAAAAAAACATTGGATCGGTAACTGGACCAGGCGATCGCTGGATGGCGGACTGAGCTGGGAGGATCCTGTAAAACAGCTGGTTTCCGCTCCACATGGGCCCATTGAGCTATCCGATGGCAGATTACTATACGTTGGTACTGCGTATATAAATAATGATAAAAACATCGGTGTTGAACAATCCATAGACGATGGACAGAGCTGGCACCTGATGTCAACGATCCCGATACACGAAAAGGACTCGATTGCGTATTACCACGAGCCCCATGTGGTTGAACTTTCAAGTGGTAAGCTCTTAGCTATGTTCCGCTACAATCCACCTGATCGTGAAAACTCCTTTCTCCGGCAGTCAGAAAGCAATGATGGAGGTAAAACCTGGACCACCACCCACAAAACAGGCATCTGGGGTTATCCACCCCATCTTATACAATTAAAAAACGGCTGGATTCTGGTTTCTTACGGAGTTCGTCATGAACCTTTTGGAGAGATAGCCTGCATCAGCCGGGATGGTGGAGAAACATGGGAAACAGACAAAGAGATCATGGTTAATCCAGCCATGAATTCTGACCTGGGTTATCCGGCGTCTGTTCAGCTTGATGACGGTTCGATCCTGACAGTCTATTACCAGATTGATAAAGAGGGTGAAAAAACCTGCCTGATGAGTACACACTGGCGGCTAAACGAAACGAATTTCTTATCAGCTGGCAGGAAAGAGCTTGTGGATCTCGGTTCCCGCCTGGAGTTGTTTGTGGATCATTTTCTCATGGAAAAACAAGACAAGGTCCGGCTTGTCCTGCATGAGCCAAAAGACGAAGGTGTTGTCCATCTATTCGACAAACCCTGGGAGGGACCATTCTGCGGATATGCTACCATCATAAAAGACGACACTCAGTACCGGCTTTACTACCGGGGACTTCCGGAAGCCGGTAAGGATGGAAGTAATTCTGAAACTACCTGTTATGCCGAGTCTGAGGATGGTATCAAATGGACCAGGCCGGATCTGGGAGTCTATGAAGTATCGGGCACATATGATAACAATGTGATACTGGCAAATGATGCTCCATTCTCTCATAATTTCTCCCCGTTTCTGGATAGGAAGCCAGATACGCCTGGAACAGAAAAATATAAAGCAGTAGCCGGCACTCAAAAAACCGGATTGATAGGATATAAATCGGCAGATGGTATTCATTGGCAAAAAATACAGAAAGAACCCATATTTACGAAAGGTGTCTTTGATTCCCAGAATGTTGTTTTCTGGTCACAAAATGAAAACTGTTATGTTTGCTACTTCCGTTCCTGGACAGGAGAGGGATACTCGGGATTCAGGACGGTTAGTCGGTCAACATCCAAAGATTTTTTCCACTGGAGTGATCCTGTTGAGATGGAGTTTGGTGATAGCCCAAAAGAACATCTCTATACCAATCAGACTCATCCCTATTTTCGGGCACCACATATTTATATTGCTACTGCAGCCAGGTTTATGCCCAATCGACAGGTTCTCACCGAAGATCAGGCAAATCAATTAAATGTAAATCCAAAGTATTTTAAAGATTGCTCCGATGTAGTTTTAATGACATCCCGGGGTGGTTCCCAATACGATCGCAGTTTTATGGAAGCATTTATCAAACCTGGTATTGGCTTACAGAACTGGGTGTCACGTTCCAACTATCCCGCACTGAATGTGGTGAAGACAGGCCCTGCTGAAATGTCACTCTATGTAAACCAGGACTATGCCCAACCAAGCGCTCACCTGCATCGCTATAGTTTACGAATCGATGGATTTACGTCAATACACGCATCTTATGATGGAGGTGAGATGATTACCAGACCATTCCTGTTCTCCGGTGACACCCTGTTTCTCAATTTTTCAACGTCAGCAGCTGGTTTTATTAAGGTTGAACTACTCGATCAGGAGGGAAATAGCAAGGAAGGTTTTAAACTGGACAATTCCAGAGAACTCATCGGGAATGAGATTAAGAAAGCTGTAATGTGGCAGGGAAATCCGGATCTGTCGCAATTTTCAAATCAGCCGGTAAGGCTCCGTTTTGTTATGAAAGATGCCGACCTCTATAGCCTGATGTTTAATTGAACCTATGCATAATAACTTTAAGTATGAGTTTAAAGAAAAAGCTTGATGCCGGCAAAAGGATCTACGGAACCGCAATCGTCTCATCATCATCTGTGTGGGCGGAAGCTGTCAGACATGCAAATCTTGATTTTGTATTCATAGATACAGAGCATATGCCTTTGGGAAGAGAGACTGTTGCAAATATGTGTGCCTTATATTCGGCTATGGGAATCTCACCAATGGTCCGTATACCCTCGCCCGATCCCTATATTGCCTGCACTGCTCTTGATGGAGGAGCATCAATTATTCTTGCACCCTATATAGAAACTGCAGAACAGGTTAAGGAGCTGGTCGGAGCTGTAAAATATCGTCCGCTAAAAGGGGAAAAACTTCAACAAATCCTGGATGGAAATGAGACAATGGATGAGAAGTTAAAAAACTACATTGATGAAAGGTGTGGGGTAAATCTCTTGTTCATAAACGTCGAAAGTATGCCCGCTGTTGAAAATCTTTCGGAAATATTGTCTGTTCCAGGACTGGATGGAGTGATCATAGGTCCGCACGACCTCTCCTGCAGCATGGAACTGCCGGAAGAATATACCAACCCGGTTTTTGAAGAAATGGTAAGCGGGATCATAAATGAGTGCAAACAAAGAAATCTCGGGATTGGTATTCACCTGTCCGGAGAGCCCGAACAACAGATCAAATGGGCCAGGAAAGGAGTGAATATAATTTCACACAGCTCTGATATTTCACTGTTCAGAAAAATACTGAAACACGAAATGTCAACTATCAAGACCGAATTAGGGGATGATCCTGGTAATACCGGAACTCATTCTATAACTATTTAATTTAAAAAGGAGGTTCAGATGAGACTCAGATCTATTATTCTTCTGTTGCCATTTTCTCTCTTATTTGCTCACGTAGACGGCAATGACCGTTTTTTACAGGAAATCTCAACTGTTTTTACTCCGGAAGACGGACTGCCTGAAACAAGGTTTTTAAAAATCCGGTCCGGTGAATCAGGGAACATCATTGCAGTCTCATCCTTGCAGGAATATATTTATGATGGAGAAACATGGAAGATCTACTCGACTTCATCAGATGATTCCACAAAAGAGAAAAAAGCCTTTGAAGAAGAAGTATTGTCACCTGTTGACTATCAAAGGAAAGTCTTCATTGGGAAGATGGACGGACTTTTCATGAAAGGGAAGCAAAAGAATGAATGGATTGAAATATTTCCGTCAGACAGGAATTATAGCTGGAAATTATCCAATGTAAGTGTACTGCTTGCAGATTCCAAAGATCGTCTGTGGTTCGGCTCCAATGAAGGAGCAGGATATCTGCAAAATGATCAGTGGCAACTATTTACGGGAAAGGATGGCCTGCCGTTTAAATATTTTACATCTATTGCCGAAGCGCCGAATGGGGAGATCTGGTTTGGCACTGAAAAGGGTGCAATCCGATATGACGGGAAACAGTTTTACTACCGCTTCAGCAGAAGGTGGCTGCCCGATGATCATGTGAATGATATCCTGGTGGAAGAAGATGGTACAACCTGGCTGGCAACTAACAAAGGCATAAGCCGGATCTCTTTTCAATCCATGACTCTGGAAGAAAAAGCGAATCTGTTTACCGAGCAGGTTGAATCACGCCATACCAGAATGGGGTTTATTGCGCAAAACAGGTTGAAGGTCAGATACAAGCCTGAATCATGGGAACCAGCCATCTCTGATAACGATGGGATGTACACCGCTATGTATGGTTCAGCTCAGGCATTCCGTTATGCAGTTACCGGGAGTTTGGAAGCAAAAAAGTTGGCCAAAAGAAGCTTTGATGCATGCAAATGGCTGGTGGATATAACACACGAAAAGGGTTTCCCGGCAAGGGTTATCATTCCTGCCGACTGGCCTGAACCGGTGAATGAACAGTACGGTCACGAGTACAACATAAGAA
>JAGLPR010000358.1 GCA_023137255.1 Bacteroidales bacterium
GAGCCACCCTGCCACTTACCCTGGCCAGCGGGATTCTTGGCACCGCAAGCATTGTGGCCATGACCTCCTACGCCTTTTCCAGGGCGGAAACTGCCCGAAAAATGAATGCTGAAACCGGTACTTCCCTGCGGTTTGGGATCTCCCCACTCAGTGGAGGAGCCATGGCCACAGTTTCGCTGAACTTCTGACGCTCCCTGCTGATTACGCGAATAGTTCCAGCAGCTCTTTTTCTGAGAGGGATCTCAGAGGATTGTTGGAGGTGACAAAGGTCTCGGCCAGCTCTCTTTTCCTCTCTTGCAGCCTCTGTATTTTCTCTTCGATGGTATCATTGGAGATAAACCGGTATACAAACACCCTGTTCTCCTGCCCGATCCGGTGGGCACGGTTCAGCGCCTGCATCTCTGCGGCCGGATTCCACCAAGGATCGAGAATAAAAACATAATCGGCTGCGGTGAGGTTCAGTCCCAATCCACCTGCTTTCAGGGAGATCAGGAAAAGGGAACAGCTGCTATTGTTCTGGAACTCATTCACGGCCTCTTTTCGCTGTTTCTGGTTCCTGGACCCGGTAAGGTAGGCATACCCAATACCACTATTCTCAAGGTGGGACCTGTACAGGTCAAGGTGTTTTACAAAGGAGGAAAAGACCAGTACTTTATGCCCCTCTGCAATGACACTCTCGATGCCTCTGCACACTTCATTGAATTTACCCGAATCTATCTCCTGGTAATCTTCTACCATGGCAGGATGGTTGGCAATCTGCCTGAGTCGGGTGAGTGCCTGGAGCACTATCATAGAGGTTTTTTCCAGTCCCGCTTCCTCCAGGTTTTCCAGGATAGAATTGCGTGCCAGCGATTTCTCCTCTTCGTACACTCGTTTCTGAGATTCGGTCATACTTACAAAACGCACCTGTTCATATAACGGGGGCAATTCCTGTGCTACCTCTGCCTTCGTACGTCTTAGAATAAACGGATTGATCAGCTCTTTGAGCTTCTCCTCCCTCCCCTCGTCTCTCTTCTTCTCAATGGCATGTACAAAGCTCCTTTTGAAAAAGTTCAGGGTGCCAAGCAATCCGGGATTGACAAAGTTGATCTGCGACCAAAGGTCGGTCAGTGAGTTCTCAATGGGGGTACCCGTAAGAACTATCTTGTGCTCTGACTGTAATTCAAGGATGGAGTTATAAAGCTTGGAGGAAGGGTTCTTGATCATCTGGCTCTCATCAAGGATGATGTAGTGAAACCGGAAGGCCGAGAGTTCTGTACTGTCCTGCCGGACCGTATGGTAGGTAGAGATGACCACGTCGTAGTAGGTGAAATTGCTCAGCTGGCGGTTCCGTTGATTCCCCACATGGGAGAGCACTTTCAAAGAAGGAGCAAACCTCCTGCACTCGTTTGACCAGTTATGCAGCAAAGAGGCTGGCACCACAATCAGAGAAGTGGGCTTTTCCTGGTTAATTTTCTTTCTCAGCTCCTTGGATCGAAGCAATACAGCAATGGCCTGGAGGGTTTTACCCAGTCCCATATCATCGGCCAGGCATCCGCCGAATCCATTTTGTTGCAGGAAAGTGATCCACTGGTAACCCTCAACCTGGTAGGACCTTAGTGTTGCATCCAGTCCGGCCGGAAGTTCTGTTTCAGGAAGTGTTCCGACCCTGTTCAGGGCCTCTAGTTTATCCATGGTTTCGGAATGAAATCCGCGCAGCGATTCATCTACCATGGAAAAATGTTGTTTATGGATCTTTATCCTCTCTCCGTTGGATTTGCCGAATTCAAACATGGACCGGTACCTGGCAAACCACTCTTCAGGCAGGATGACAATCTTACCACCGGGCAATTCAAATTCCCTCTTCCCCCCCAGGATATGGTCCTTCAGGGAGATGAACGGAATGCTCAATTCGCCAAAGCGTACCACTGCATAAACATCGAACCAATCCTCTTTCTCCTTTGACTCCAGATCCAGTTCGATCTTGTCCAGGTAATAATCTTTGTTCAACCTGTGCCTGATGCCTATTCCGGATTCGAGCAGAGACGATCCATACTCATTCATAAATTGGATGGCTGGATATATTCCTCCCTCCTCGTCCTTGTCAAACTCCCGTTTCAGATAGAAGTTCCTGTCATCTCTTGAATGTAGCCCCACCTCGTTCAGCATTACAATCACCTTCTGCTCCCAGTCATCATCCCTTTCAAACCTTTCAAAAGCATGTGCCGCTGCTTTGCCCCGGTAATTGACAAAACGGCGCATGGAACTATCGTATGAAATGGTGTGGTTGTTGTAATGAAGTACAAGGATCCATACCGGTTTTTGAGCGATTCCCATTTCAAGTACCAGTTCTGCCTTCCGGTCCGGTTCCAGGGTGACCACCTCGAATCCTTCGGTAAGTGCATGATAATCCCGAAGGGTGTTCCTGATAAAAGAAGCAAAGTATTTCTCTTCAAATCCCTCAGGGATGATGACCCTCTCCCTGGTTAGAAATGGCTTCAGCTTTTTCCCGTCAATGTCACTGATGAAAAAAAGGGAGTTCCCAAGGAGGATGGTATTTGGGAAATTGCTTACAATCTCCAGGGGTGTATCCTTCAGAACCAGCCGGTGCTCACCATGAATCAGGTACAAAGAGTAGGACAATTGCGTACCAAACTGAAAGCTGAATACCGGGGAGGCAGGGGTCTTTTCTATGATGATAAAATCTTCCGGAAAGATATTTCGACTGCCCTTATCCTTCACAAATACGGAGATCCGCATGTCCCTGGCCACCTCGAGAATTTTATAGAGACGCTTTTCGATATAGGGCCTGATGTGGTCCCGGATGATCTCCTTATCCACATTGTCCTGGAACTGCTTTACTGTTTTTTTTCTGGAGAAAATGCGGTGGAGATTCCGGTCGCTGTATTCATCGATCAATCGCACTACCTCGCGCTGCATGGGGCTTAAGCGCTGAAAAGCGCCTGTGCTTTCATCATTCTGTACATACTCCCCGGGGGTGTAGAAATCTCTCCCTGGTTCCTTCTCCAATATCTGGGCCTGCAAAATGTTCCCCCATAAGCGGTGCGGCATATAACCCAGCGCAAAACGTATCTCTCTCATTCCCTGAACTTGTCCCTCTTGTCTCCCAGTTTATAATCAGACTCTTCCCCATCACTCCAGACGGTTATTCTCACAAAATCGCCCCGTTGCATCTGCACTATCTCGTTATCCTCCTGATTCCCATCTTCGGCGCTCATTACGCTTTTTGCTGCCTGCTTGGCCAACTTTGTAGGAACCCTTATAAGGTATAGAAAGCTTTTATCCAATCCTTGTTCACCCTCAATGAGAAGCAGACCCACGCTCGACTCTACCTTCATGTTCGGGATTATGACTTTTGAATCCATCAGAGTAAAACTATTTCCCAAGGTGGCAAATCTAACATAATCGAGGTTTTTATTATCGAGGAATTTTCCTGCTGCCTGTAGTGGAGTGAAATTGATGAGTGCTCCATCATTCACAGTTACATTGAACATGGCGGTGGTGGTCGGCACATCAACTTTCAGTTCAGGTGTAACGAATACTTCAGCCAGACCATTTGCACTTACCACCCCCTCGAAATTCTCATTCAGGGTATAAGCCTCCTCTCCTGCCTGTAGTTGCAGCCCAATATCATTGATATTCATATCCTTAACTTCCAGTTCAGCACCAATGGAATACATATTGGGATTTGCCACATTAAAATGCCCATTGAACTCCACGGTTCCGCCGCCTTCAGAGGAGATAACCAGGCTGTCTAGAAAAAAAATCTTCTCCCGGGTTGACCTCAGTTTTCCATTCATCCCATAGATATTGAATCCTCCAAATCGCAACGCACCAATATCTACGGTGAAATCGAAACTGGGATAATTGATCTGGTCCAGGCGGGGCGGCTCCCGAGTAACAGATGTGTCCAGTCCGGAAGTATCTCTTAGTGCATCAGGCAGCTGATAGTTTAATAACTCATTGAAATCTAGAAGGTCCGATTCAAGCACCAGGCTGCCATACATATTCTCCACCAGCGAATCGGTAAAGTTGCCGATGATTGCCTCCAATTTCAAATTGCTTTCACCCACACTACCCTGCAAGTTATCAATTATCAACTGATCTCCACTCCTCCTGAGCTTGATAAGAAACTGCTCAAAGTACAGAGGATAATACCTGAAGTTCCACCCCAGGTTCTCTATACTTAAACCAAAATCGAGGGGCACACTATCCTGCACCAGACCCGCAGCAGGCAACTCTAACTTGCCGTTCAACCTGAAGTCTTCAAGATACTCTGTACTGTAAATCTCTGGAAGCAAAAACTCATTGTTGTAGGTAAAAAAATCCACGGCCCTCATCTGGTCCGATTCCACATCAAATTCCAGAGTAAGCACTCCCGCAGAATCGTGATTGGCCACAAGACCATAATTGGCAACCAGTCCGGAAAAACTAAAAGCACTTTCGCCTATGGTTCCCTCCAGGTTATGTAATGAAATGGTATCGGGACCGTATGTGAGCGATGCACTCATGTCAGAAATGTCTGCCATCAGCGGAAGTTCGATTCCAAAACTATCCAGTGAGAGAAGAACCTTCGGAATTGAATCTGCCTGAAAAAATTCGTCAAGGTCCTCCCATGAAATAAGCGCCCTGGCACCGAAATGAAGACCACGCAATTCATCCCCCAGTAGTTCGACCACCGTTGTATCCCTGAACAATGTGGCCGGGGTAAGCACCTCCGAAGCTATGTACAATTGAGCCATCACATCCTTTTCGAAATTAAGGAGATAGAGCAGCAGATTCTCCGTCATAACTCCAACCTCCAGCAGATTGCCATTGTATTCCATCACCATCTTCTCCGACCCTATCATATTCTCTCTCAAAAAAATTTCACCATTCAGGCTCCTTATGCTATCCATGGCCAGGCTATCACTCTTTATGACAAAACCCACATTGTTCAAAGAAGCCACTAATGAACCTGCGTCGTTCAGGAACTCACCGGTCTCCCGGTTCATCCTGCCGTTGATCCTGCCGTTGAGGTGTACTGATCCCCCCAGATCACTTAAAAAATCTGATTTTAGCATCTTCTCTATTCCCTCCAGTTCAACATCACCATTCACTTCGATATTTAATTCAGGTGAACGTATATTAGTGACTGTTACATTGCCTGTAATGCTTCCCTCAGAAAACTTCGCTCTAAAGCCGGTTACATCTATAAAACTCTCACTAAGGTCCGTTTTACTCCCGTTTGTGGCATATATATTGAACGAGATACCCGTCACATCTTTGTTCAGAGACTTGATCCTGAATCCTATCTCATCCGCCTCTCCATTCAGCCGGATCACCGGCAACTCGCCACCCAGGTTCCCTTTCACTTCTCCGCTCAGGCGCATGGTGCCGCTACCGATCTGTTCTATCTCATCCAGGTCCAGGACTCCCCTGAACAGAAAATTCAACACTTCAAGTCCCTCATTGGTGGCCTTATACGTGAAATCGAGGTAGGGCACCTCCCTATAGTCATAAGTGCCCCAGGTCTCAAAATCCAGTCCGGAAACACTCATGCTGCTGGGTTTAACTTCAAGCACCTTCCCAACCGGATCCATGGCAATGCTGCCATTCAACCTTACATTTCTCTTTACCTGTTCATTGATCGTAAGATACTTAACCTTATTTATATCAATATCAAGTTTAACATCAGCCTCAATCAACCCGGGCAGATAGCTGAAATTGCTTTCCAGCTGGTTCACCATAACACTTACCTGCTCATCCCTTACCCGGTTATCCATCTCCAGTAAGATCCCCGTCAGCTCAATGGCATCCATATCGACCGTTATAGTCGATATTTTTTCAGTGGAATCTTTCCCGGCCTGTTCCCCGAACCTGATCCCCAGCGCATATTCAAGATTGCTGACCGAATCTTCATAAATCTCCAACCTGACCTTACCCTCTTCCAGTTTTGCTTCCGAAACCATCACATCCCCCCTGATCAGGTCCATTGCATCGAGGGTTACATGAATTTTACGCAAGGAGATGATGGGAGCGCGGTCAGATGAATCGGTCAGGGTCTCTTTCTCATAATAATTCACCGACTGAAGCTGAAGTGTGATGTTGGGAAAATTCAGAAACGGAATCAGGTTCATCTGTCCCATCTGCACCTCCCCGGGCTGCTGTTCATTCAAATAGGTCACCGCCTTTTCCATAAAATAGCTCCGTCCCAGGTAAAATACCAGGGTGATAAGCAGGACCAGGGAGATTAAACCTGTAATGATCCAGCCCCCAATTTTTATTAACCTGACTTTCCTTTGAGCCATCTGTGAAGGAGTTATTCTACCCGAAATTAACAATAAGCAGGCAATCCAGAGAAACGTTTTGTCAAAAAGCCTCGTATACCTCTTTGAATATACCTGCATCTTGTTGTATTTTTGTAGCATAACAGAATGTTTCCTCATGAAAACAAGAAAAATAGTAGTGACAGGATTAGTGGTACTGGCTATGTGCATCCTACCGGCATGTGATATTGTTGAAGAGTGTGGGTCCTGTGAGCTGATCACCGAAGACAAAGATGGGAACAAGACCTACGGCACGCCTTTGCTTCTGTGTGGTGATGAGTTAAAAGACAAAGAGAATGAACCACCTGTAGATCTACCTGACGGAGGAGTTTCATACTGGAATTGTTACTAGGCCTTTATGTTGCTGATTATTCTCCTCTGCATTGCCGGGGCTTTTGGAATCATCTTTTTACTTCCGCTGAAAGGGGCACGTTCCTTCAAATACCAGCCTCCTGTCAGAAGAATTCATGAATCTGATGCTGTGCTGTCGAGGCGACTGTTGAACCCGGGCACCCCGGAATACAACTCTTACTATCAACAACACCCCCTTTTCAGGGAAGCGGACGACCGGTCGCGGGAAGCTCCCGGGCTGCTCAATGAAAAAGCACGTTACTTTGACCCGGGAACCTTTGCTGCCGCAAAAGCCAATTTCGAAGTAATTGATTTCCTGGGTGCACTTACCCATGGTCCTGTCCCGGCATCGCAGAACCAAACTGCAATTTCTCCAAAAAAGCGTATCCTTACTGATCCGGACAAAACCTCTCGTTTCATCAAAAAATGGCTTAAGGGAACAGGTGCCCACAATGTGGGTTTTACCTCGCTGCTCGATTACCACCTTTACTCCCACAAGGGCAGAGGAGCACGCTCCGGTGAACCCATTAAAAAAGAGCATACGCATGCCATTGCCATCACTGTCGAAATGGATCACCGGATGATGCAGTCGGCCCCCCTGGGAACCTCGGTCATGGAATCTTCTGAACAGTATCTGCGTTCCGGAATTCTGGCCCTTAAACTGGCAGCATGGATCAGGGAGCTGGGCTATGAGGCAACAGCTCATATTGATGGCAATTACGAAGTGATTTGTCCCCTTGTGGCCGCCGATGCCGGGCTTGGTACCATCGGGCGCATGGGCCTATTAATGACCCCCAACCTGGGTCCCCGCGTCAGAATTTCTGTGGTCACCACCAATATGCCCGTTTCATTGAGCAATAAAACACCCGACAAAACCACCCTCCAATTCTGTCACCACTGTAAGAAATGTGCCCATGTCTGTCCCGCTGCTGCCATCCCCGATGGTCCCCGTATAAACATGGACGGGGTGGACCGGTGGCAGATCAATTCTGAGAAGTGTTACCATTTCTGGACCACCTCCGGGACCGATTGCGGAAGATGCATCACTGCATGCCCATACAGCCATCCCGACAACACATTTCATCGCTTTATTCGTTGGGGAATTAAAAATAATTTGGTTTTTCGGCGTCTGACCATTAAATTGGACGATGTTTTTTA
>JAGLPR010000359.1 GCA_023137255.1 Bacteroidales bacterium
CCCCAGGAGGGCACTTACCCACATCCAGAAGATGGCACCCGGACCTCCCATGGTGATGGCCAGGGCCACTCCGGTGATGTTGCCCATTCCCACGGTGGCAGCCAGTGCGGTGGAGAGTGCCTGGTAATGGTTGATTTGTCCGGGTTCATCGGGATCGTCATACTTTCCCCGCAGGATAGCCACAGCATGGCTAAAATACCTGAATGGAAGCAAGCGTGAGTAAAGCAGGAAAAAGAGCCCTCCCCCAAGCAAGAGTACTAGCAGGGGTGTGCCCCAGGCCAGGTCCGAAAAACCGGTGATCAGCCTTTCGGTGGTGGAGATGGTATCGGTCTGTGCGATCGGTTCTGCCTGGTCCAGCATAATCCTTCGGATTAATCCACAATTCCCATCTTCTTCATCAGGAAAGAAGCATTCATGTTGGTGGCAATTCCTTTGCGGATGGTGTAGTCAAAGCTTAACTCCATATCTTTGATATAGCTTTCAAAGCAGTAGTTCACCACCTCCCCGCTATGTGCTGCTTCGAGCTCTCCCAGTGACAGGTCATGGGTGGCAATAAAGCACCGGACCGGATACTTCAGAGTCTTCTGGATCAGTCCCACCGATCCCCGCTTCTTATCAGTGGTGTTGGTGCCTTTCAGGACCTCATCCAACAGGATCATCAGTGGCTTTCCGCTCTCCATGTTTTGTACGATCAACTGAAGCTTCTTTATTTCGGCCAGGAAATAGGATTCCTCATCCTTCAGGGAGTCGGCTGTCCGCATGCTGGAGTAAAGACCCATGTACCCGAAATTGAATTTTTGAGCGCAAACGGGACAACCAGTATAGGCCAGGACCATATTTACTCCCAGGGAGCGCAGAAAAGTTGATTTTCCGGCCATGTTTGCACCGGTGATTACCACCACCTTCTCGCCGGCGATGGAGATGTCGTTGGATACCCTTTTCTCACCGGGGATCAACGGGTGACCCAGTCCGCTACACTCCATGGTTGGCTCTTCTGCGCTCACCCGTGGGAGTGCAAAGTCAGGATGGTTCCAGGCGAAACCTGACAGGCTGACCATGGCATCGATCCAGCTGGTAAGTTCGATCCACTCCAGGATCTGTTGCTGGTTAAGCTCTTTCCACCGCTCCAGCAGATACATCATGATGAAATCAAACAGGAAGAATCCATTGAACAGAAATCCCAGCAACATGCTGAGTCTCTGGTCGAAAGCATTTAGCAGTCTGGAAAGTTGCCTCACTTCTTTCATCCCCTTTTGTGCCTGAAGGCACCTGGATGTCAGTTCAGGATGATCGAATGATTGGGCAGCAATGATTTTCAACAGCTGGGCGTAACCCTCCAGCAGCTGGTGTTTTTTAGAGATAAGAACCTGGTAGCGGTTGGTTCGCATCAGGAAGGGTGAAAGAATAGTGAGATTGAAAACAAGTAGGACAATCAGGAACCAGAACATGCTGGCATTGAATGAGCCCCAGATGATAGTGGTCACCGTGAGGGCACTGACCAGGAGGGCCAGGAAGAAAAGCCACCTGTGTTTGCGAATGTAAGCAGATGAGTTCAGCCACTGAGCAATATCCCCATAATCCTCTGCTTTCTCTTCCACCAGGCAACCTTGTGCCGTAAGCTGCTGCCTGAATTCGATGCGCTCTTTCAGATCTGCTATAATCTCCTGTCTCTGATGAATGTAAGCCACCGATCCTGGTTCTTTGGAAAGCATTCCGGCCAGTAAGTTTTCCCCCTTAAGAGTGGAAGTGCGATTCAGGTACTGAAACAAGGATCCCGTACCAAAGAGGTCCAGGTCGTGCGACCAGGGGTGGGCTGTATCGGCATATTCCGAACCATCGGGCAGGGAGTGATAGTCATGGTCGAGACAAGATAGTTCGGTTTGGTTCAGAGATTTTAATTGCCGTAAAAGCTCTCTCTGCTCCTTGTGTCTGTTGTAAATGCTGACCAGAACCAGAAAAAGCGGAACCATCCCTGCCGAAAGGAAATAGAACAGAAGGGAGTGATGCTTCACCCCCAATACTACTAACCAGACCGATGCCACCAGTGCAGCCAGCCTGGCCAGGGACAAGAGGTTGATCTTCCCGGTCTGCTGGCGAATGGCCTCAGCGAAATGTTTGATTCGTTCTGAGTAAGTGGTGTGAAGTTGTTCCCTGGACATAAAAAAGCGGGTTTTTCCAAAGATAGAAAAACCCACCGAATGAACTACTCCCGTGAAGGGTGGCTACGGAAGGCGCAGGGATACCTTTTGAAGAGGATTTTTATAGTAGACCGGAAGTCCGGAATCGCCTTCATCGATGGCTCTTCCCTCTGCAGTTTGCCTTCGCTGCCAGATGACAGGAGTAATTCCTGTCACCTTTTTGCTGATCTGCATGGAGTCTGGACCAAGGATCCACTCCTCATGAAAATAGACAGAGAGTAATTGCTGTCGGGGTTCATAGCGGGGATTGAACGGAGCACGTGTATGGATCAGTTCGATGAGATCGGCCTGCAACCTTTTTGAATGAATATCCATGGAATCGGGTCCAGAAAAAGAATTGTTTCCCGATTCCACCAGGTGGGGATCGAGCAGCATAAATTCGTAGCTAATGTTTTTGATCCGGGTAGTACCCTCCGGAAGGGTTAGATCTTTGTTCTCCTGAGAACAGGAGAGTTCATACCCAATGACCTCTTTGATCAATCCCCCTTTGGAAAGGAAAGTCCATTGTTCCCTGAACTCTATGAAACAGTTGGTGTCGCTGTGGATGTTCAGTTCAGCAGGTATCTCCACAAAGTCGATGATGTGGTAGACGCCAGACTGTGCAGATACCGGACTGATGCAAAAATCTGTATTTGCAATAAGCAGGATGAAAACTATGAACCGGATCATTTTCATGGCTACTTATTTCTGTCGGGAAGCTTGCCGCAATTGCCATTGTTTCCCAGTCGGAAGGGAATCTTAACACCCAGATCCACACTCCAGCCACTCCCTTCATAGGAGATGGTTGAGACCGGCGGTGTCTCGGGGAGGCTGTTTGAAACCTCGATCTCGTCCGCATTTGTAAACCCCTGCATGTAGTTTACATATAATGTGGCAATCAGAGGGAACTCCATGGGCAATGCATATTCGACACCGGTTCCCAGTCGCAACACCGGCAGGAGCGGGGTGTTCCTTGAAGCTGAATAGGAGGTGGTGGCACTGACCGGGGCCGATGCAGCGGGGGAGTAGTAAGTAAAATCGCCCGTCCCCTGATTGTATGCATCCCTTGCAAAATGGGTAAGCACGGAGACCCCTCCATAGACTGCCACATGGATCTTCTCTTTATACACATTGTAGAAATACCTGATCCGTACTGGGAATTCAAGGTACATGGGAGCCGGAACGCTGGTCACATAGTTCACATCATGGTCGTACATGATGGCGTAAAAAGTACTGGAACGCTGGTAGTTTACACCGATATCAACCCCAATCTCACCGGTAAGCATATATCCTGCATATATGCCGGTGTGCAGGTTTGCATACCGGAAGAGTCCACGATCGGTCATGGGTCTTGCCCCAACAGCCGGATTGGTGCTGGTAAACTGTCGCCAGAGAGAACCGATTTCACCTCCCAGGTAGATCTGTCCCCTTTTGTCCACCGGTTTCCCTTTATACACCGAATTTTCAATCCTCGCCCTGACCCGGTAGTCTTTGTTCTGCCAGATGTTGCTCAGCGGCAGATTAAAGGCGAGTGTAGTGTAAAGCGAGTTGCCTTTGGAAGTGTAGGAGGTGGAGGTGGAACTGCCCGATTCGTCTGCATACTCCAGTGTAAACAGGTCGGACGGGGAATCGAAAAGTGCCGTCATGTATGAGAGGTTGAATGAGGCCCTCCACGCACCTGAAAGTGAGAGGTTCACGCCCACTCCGATCTCGAGCATGTGCGAGCTGGGCTGCTCAAACACCTGCTGAACATCGTAGGTAAAAGCCGAACCGTCGGGTGCCGACAGTATGCTCGAGTAGGTGTACAGTGTTTCGGGTTGTGAGTTGAGGTGATGAACATAACCGACCCTGGGGGTAAAGCTTACAGGGTACTCGGTGGGCTGGATCCTGTACTCGGCTCTCACCGGGATCAAAAAAGAGTGGTAGGAGGTCCACCTAACCTGGTGGGGACGGTCATCGACCATATTGATCCCGTCTCTCCGGGGCACATACAGCAGGCCGGTGACCACAGAGAGGTTCGGAAAGATCTCCTGGCCCACGGTGATGCCTGTCACGAAACTAAGCACATTGGCCCCCTCAAACCAATCGCCCTGATCATCCACCTTAAGCATGCTCCACATGGGTCCGGCTTCAAGGTTGAGGGTGGTTTTTAGCTGTGCGCTTACCTGCGTATTTAGCAAGATAAACTGGGCAAGAATCAGTAAAGAGATTTTTCGGGCATCCATATGCAGCTGAATTTTGCTACTTCTTAAACGAAAAAGCGCAGTGATCATTGCACTCGGGACCGGTAAGATAGAGAAATTCTGTCAGAAGGTCATGGTGAAAATGGTCTCCTGATTGGGTATCGACTTGGCAGTGAGGGTGCCTCCGTGGAGCCTCAGGATCTGTCTGGAGAGGCTTAGCCCGATTCCCGATCCGCTTCGTTTGGTGGTAAAGAACGGGATGAAGATTTTATCAATCACATCGTCGAGGATTCCCTGGCCGTTATCGATCACCTGGATGGTGGGTCTCCCTCTTTTGTTATAGAATCCCCTGATCTGGATCAGGGCATCTTTGCATCCTCCCAGGGCCTGTTGCGAATTTCTTATAAGGTTGATCAGCACCTGCTCGATCATCTGCTCATCTATCTGTACCTCGATGGTATCGGGTTCCATGGTGGTGGCCAGGGTGATGTTTTTCTTCTCAGCCTCCTTTTTCATCAGGGTATGCACATTCTGGATCAGTTCATGCATCTTGACCACTGCGAAGTTGGGTTCAGGGATTTTAGTAAGGCTCCTGTAAGTCTCCACAAAATTCATCAGCCCGGTGCTTCGCTTGTTAATGGTCTGAAGCGCTGCCTGGATCTCCTGTATGGTGCCCAGGTCCACGTCGGGCATCTCTTTTTTGCCTGAAGTATAGGGTTTAACCATGGTCTCCACAGTGGACGAGAGCGAGGAGATGGGGGCAATGGAATTCATGATCTCATGGGTCAGAACCCTGATCAGTTTCTGCCAGGCTGCCGTCTCCTGCTCCTCCAGTACATTCTGGATGTTCTTAATGGTACTCAGGAGGATTAC
>JAGLPR010000036.1 GCA_023137255.1 Bacteroidales bacterium
GGAAACTCCACATTCTCAAAAACTGTATAGACCGACATCAGGTTGTAGGTCTGGAAGATAAACCCGATGTGTTTCTTCCTCAGGGTGGCAGAAACCTTAGGGGTCATCTGTCCCGAGGCAGTTCCCAGCACATTGGTCTGTCCCTTTGTGGGTGAGTCGAGAGAACCAAGGATGTTCAGCAGTGTGGTTTTCCCTGATCCACTGGGACCCACAATTCCTGAGAACTCTCCTTTTGCGAAGGTGAGGGTGATTCCGTTCAGGGCGGTAAATTCGCCCCCACCAATGGGAAAACTTTTGACCAGGTTCTCAATGGTGATAATGCTTCCGTTTTTCATTACTTCTTGTTTTATATGGTGGTCTTTTAATGATTAAATACAGCCATTAGCTGGAATCCCCAACCTCCGTAAAGGCTTGTGCGGGGATCCACATTATAGAGGGAATAGGTTTCCGGGTTCCAAAAGCCCATGATGTAAAAGCTCCACTTATCATAGGCCATGGTCCAGTTGATGAAACGGTAAAAATTATTGTTGATAAAGTCATAGAAGACCATGGCACTCACATTGTTTATGATATTGACCGGATAGGAGGCGGAGAGCAGTCCGAAAGCGATTCCTTCTTCATTGGCGAAGGGGCTTTCCCCCTGTAGGTAAGCAAAGCCTTCGGCCATCATGTTCAAACCGTTCCCGAGTCCAAATGTATAATCCATCCCGGCATTCAACATGCTTTTATAATCAAAGCTTGCGTAGCTGAAATTCTGCTTGCTCAGGGTCACTTCAGCCCAGAAACCCACGGCCAGGTCCATTTTAAAATCCAGCCCGATCCTGTTCTCGGGTGAAGTTTCCTCCAGGGTGATGGAGTCGGGTAGGACCGGCCCGGGATCAGCAATTCGGTGGTGGTAGCTGGCTGCAATCTCACCTGTAAAAAGAGGTAACTGCACCCGTCCTCCATATTCAATGCTATTTTTTTTAGAAGGGATGATCTCCCAGCCTTTGACTTTATCATCACCGTATATTCCCCATAGCCATATATTGGCATTATTGAGAAAGTAATAACGGGCCAGCAATCCATAGACTCCGTCTGTAAGCTGAAGTGGATCGCGGGGGTCGATTCGGTCGAACCACATCAGGGGACGAAACATCTGGGCGGATCCGAAATTGATTTTCTGCAATCCGGCCCTCAGTTCAAACTGGTCGCCCGAAAACTTCACCCACATGCGGTAAGGGGAGATATCTCCATCAAGTTCGATTGAATCCTGGCTATAGATACTACTGCTCCAGAGGTTGGCTGAAAACTCTCCTTCAATGCTGTATTGTCCGGCGGGAAGTGTAAAGTTCAGCTCGGGGATGTAACGGAGCCCGGTCTGAGCCTGAAAAGGCTCGGAAGGATTCAGAGTGGTCCACCCGATGGCCTGACCTTTGAATCCCAGCGATTGTCCTTCTACCATTCCTGGAATCAGGAAGAGGAGCAAACAGACGGTTATGACCGCACAATATTTTAATACAGTGGTTCTCATTTGTGTGTATCCCTGTTCAGAATTCCGTAAAAGAGAAAATTTGT
>JAGLPR010000360.1 GCA_023137255.1 Bacteroidales bacterium
TTGTCTTTCACCTTGAATTCGGTGGCAAAGATGGCCAGTTGAAGGATATCCTCATCGTCCTGCACCTTTACCAGTTTATTTTCGCCGGGGTTGATGGCGAGCAGCGTATCGGCCAGTGTTTCACTAAGCGACCTCAGCATGTTGATGTTCCGCAGGCTGTTGACCTGGAACAGTTTTTTGGCTGCAGGGTTGATCATCTCCACCGTGCCATCGCGCTGGTAGGCGAGGATACTCACATCGATGCTCTGCACAATGCTCTGCAGGTAATGGAAATGCTCCTCGCGTTCCGACCTCACCTGCTGAAAATCTTTCATCACATCGTTAAAGGCAGCATTCAGTTCATCGAATGATGTACCGCGGTCGGTGATCTGAAAAGTGCGGGTGAATTCTGAGTATCGGATCGACTCCAGGAATCCGGCCAGCTCCCTGTTGGTCCGGTCCACATACCTGATGAGCGACCAAACCTGGTAGATGATCAGTCCTGCCACCAGAATGGGCGTAAAAGTGAACGTGCTGTTCAGGGTAATGAACAGGGCAAGGCACGTGGAAGTGAGCAAAAGTACCCTCAGTACAATATTAAAACGAAACTGTTTAAAGGCCATGTTTTTCCATTCTCCTGTAGAGTGACGTCCGGGTCAGACCCAGTTGGGTGGCAGCCTGGGTAACGTTCCCCTGGTTGGTCTTAAGAACTTTTTCAATGATTGTCTTCTCTATATCCTCCAGGTTATACGACTCCAGTTCGAGTCCCCCGCTGCTCTTGACACCCGATGAGAGGATGAAATCGTCGGGACCAAGACTGGTGCCATCGCACATGATGACAGCACGTTCAATGGCATGCTGCAGCTCCCTTACATTGCCGGGCCAGTTGTACTGGTTCAGCCTCTTGATGGCAGAGGACTGGATGTTCCGGATCGGTTTGCGGTATTTCCGGCTGTAGATCTTCAGGAAGTGGTCGGCCAGCAGGGGAACATCACCGGTGCGGTCCCGCAGGGCAGGCAGGAGGATCTCCACCGTATTAATCCGGTAGAGCAGGTCCTGACGGAATACTCCGTCGGCTACATCCTGGTGTATGTTGGTGTTGGTGGCACAGATCATTCGAACATCAATGGGGATCGGTTTGGTCGACCCCACCCTGGTAATCTCACGCCTTTCGAGTACTGTAAGAAGTTTGGACTGCAGTGGATAGGTGAGGTTCCCGATCTCGTCGAGGAACAGGGTTCCGGAGGAAGCTATTTCAAACCGGCCCTGTTTCATTTTATGTGCATCTGTAAAGGCTCCTTTTTCGTGACCGAACAGTTCACTCTCGAAAAGGGTTTCGGGAATCGATCCCAGGTCCACGCTGATAAATACCTCATCCTTACGGAGAGAGTCGCGGTAGAGTGCCCTGGCCACAAGCTCCTTCCCGGTTCCGTTTTCACCCAGGATCAAAACATTGGCATCGGTGGCAGCCACCTTTTTGATGGTGTTGAATACCTCGTACATTTCGGGCGACTGTCCCACAAAATCGGTGTAGGGCTGGTCTAGGACCGCACTGATCTCTTGCTGTTTGAGTTTCAGGTTCTGTGCCTGTATCCGGGTACGCCGAAGACTAATGGCCGAATTGATGGTGGCCAGGATCTTCTCGTTCTGCCACGGTTTCAGAATAAAATCGGTAGCTCCCATTTTGATGGATTTAACCGCTTTCTCTGCATCACCATAGGCAGTTATAAAGACTACCACAGCCTGGTCGTCAATTTCAAGAATCTGGGAGAGGGCATCAAATCCTTCCTGACCACTGATGGCATCCTTGGTGAAATTCATATCCAGGAGGATCACATCCCAGTCCTGTTTCTTCATCACCTCAGGGATACGTTCCGGACCGGTGAGTGTCTCTATGATTTCCACATGGGGACGCAACAACAACTTCAGGGCAAACAGGATGTCTTCATTATCATCCACTGCCAGGATTCTTCCAATTTTCTGTTCCATCTTCAGTTATTAGTATCGTTTGACCATAAATTCTTGCAAAAAGAATGCCTTATCTTGCAATCTATTCAGATTCAGATTATTTGTCAAATAAAGATAAGATATATTTTAAATGATGTGTACGAATTCGTACATATTAATCCCGAAATCGAACACTTTTTCATGGCACATCTGTTCCATGCCGTTTCTAAGTTTGTGAGTATCAAAATATTGTTTCTTTTGGCACATCTTCTGCAATAGAACGCGAAGATAAAAACTTATGTTTATGACTGAAATGGACGGAATGGACCGCAAACTTGAGAAAAAGGGATTTCTTTCCCGCAAAACCATCTGGTACATTGTATTTGGGGCTTTTATGCTTACTGTGCTGGGTGTGATAATTTTTGGAGACAAGAGTTCCAAGTACAATGTGGATGTATCCCGCATTACCATTGAAGAGGTGAAGCACGATGTGTTCCAGGACTATATAACAGTACAGGGAACCGTGGAACCGATCACCACTATCTACCTGGACGCCGTGGAAGGAGGCAGGGTAGAGGAGATCCTCATCGAAGAGGGAAACATGGTGAAAAAGGGGGATGTGATCATTCGCCTGAGCAACGACAACCTGCTGTTGGAGATCACCAACAGTGAAGCACAGGTAGTAAGGGCTATTAACGAATTGCGGACCGCCCGCCTTCAGATGGACCAGACCAGACTAAACTATTTACAACAGATTATTGAGTTGGAGATCACCGTGGTACAGGGCCGGAGGCTTTATGAGAACAACAAGGTGCTCAGGGAGCAGGGACATATCTCCAGGGAGGAGTATGACCAGTCGAGGGAGGCATATGAATCGACCCAGAAGCTGTTGGATCTGGTGCTGGAGAACTATAAAAATGACTCCGTATACAGATCGATACAGATCAATTCCCTGGAAGCCTCCGTAAAGAGCATGGAGGAGAGCATGGTGATCATCCATAGGCGAATGGAAAACCTGAATATCAAAGCCACCAGCGACGGGGAGCTGGCCACCCTGAATCCGGAAATAGGGGAGGTGGTCACCTACGGAAGCCGTGTGGGAACCATCAATATCCTGGATTCCTATAAACTGCGGGTCGATATCGATGAGCACTATATTGCACGCATCCTGAGGGGACTCAAGGGGGAGTGTGATTTTGCCAGCACACCCTATACCGGGGTGATTAAAAAGATCTACCCTGAGGTGGCAGGGGGCCGCTTTGCTGTTGACATGGTGTTTACAGAGGAGGTTCCTGAACAGATCCGGATCGGACAAACATCCCGGATCAGGTTGCAACTGGGTGAATCCAAGGAGGGAGTATTGCTCACCAAAGGAGGGTTCTACCAGACCACAGGCGGCCAATGGGTCTTTGTGCTGGACGAGACGGAAGAGTTCGCCGTAAAACGGGATATCAGCATCGGACGTCAGAATCCGAGGTACTATGAGGTGCTCGGTGGATTGGAGCCCGGTGAGAAGGTGATTGTCTCCTCCTACCAGAACTATGCCGATCACGACAAACTGATCCTGAAACATAACCGCTAATCCCACCGACATGAAGAAAACCTTTTTAGCTTTTGCAGCGCTGTTAGTAGCCTCCATCGGGACGTGGGGACAGACTGCTTCACCATGGACCCTGGATCAGTGTGTTGAGCATGCCATTCAATACAACCTGGATGTAAAAAGACAGGAGCTGACACTGAAATCGACCGGGCAGGACCATCTGCAGAGTAAGCTAGATCTGCTTCCCAACCTGAATGGGATGGTGGAACACCAGCTGGGATCGGGCCGTATATTGGACCGTGGTACCTACGAATGGAAAAATGCCAATGTGAGTCAGGGTGACCTGGGTTTGCAGAGCGACCTGACCCTCTTCAACGGGTTGCAGGGATTCAACAACATGAAGATGAACAAGGCCACCTACCAGATGAACATGGAAAACCTGGAGGCGCTGGTGGACAATGTGATCATCCAGGTGATAACCGGCTACCTGGATCTGCTACGGAACCAGGAACTGGTGGTGGTGGCCGATACGGTGGTGGAGTTAACCCGTCATCAGGTAGAACGGATGGAGCGCCTGGTGGAGGTGGGAAATGAGCCCCGGGGCCGTCTGCTGGAGGTGAATGCCCAACTCTCGGCCGAGAAACTCGCTTACACCCGTGCAGTCAACGCCCGTGATATTGCCAAACTCAACCTGATGCATGTGATGAACCTGACCGATGTGGATAAATTCCAGATTGAGAAACCGATTCTTCCCGACCCCTCTGCCATTGAGATCCCCGATCTGGACTCGGTGTTTCAGTATGCACTGGAAAACCTGCCCCAGATCAAAAGTGCAGAATTTGGCATCGAGTCCATGGAACGTTCCCTGGCCATGCAGCGAGGGGCGCGTTCTCCGAGGCTATATGCACGCGGATTGCTATATACAAACTACAGCGACGGGTTGATTAATCCCCTGGATCCGGATCCCGCGAATCCGACCCTGGATTATCCGCTCAGCGAACAGATCACCAACAACCAGTACAGGCAGGTATCGATGGGTCTGTCGATCCCCTTCTTCAACAAGTGGCAGATACAGACTAACATCAACAAAGCCAAACTGGAGCTTCAGGATGCAGAGTATCAATATATGAATGCTGTGCTGGTGCTCCAGCAAACAGTTCAGCAATACCATACCGAAGCACTGGCAGCCATGGATAACTATGCTTCAGCCCAGGAAGCAGTAGCCAATAGCGATGAGGCATACCGGTTTGCAGAGGAGCGATTCAGGGTAGGCACCGGAACCTCTCTTGAGTTGCAGGAGGCACGCAGCCAGCTGTACGAGTCCGCTTCTGACATGATCAGTTCCAAATATGTGCTGATTTTCTATACCAAGATCCTTGACTTTTACATGGGCAGGGAGATTGTATTTTAGGAGTTTCAAGGAGAAGTCTTATTTTTGTAACAGCTCTACTCAACTCTGTTGCAATGAAAAAACTTCTTTTCCTTTTCTTTTTTATGTTACCGGTGATGGCCTCCGGCCAGGTGGTCAACTTCGCAAAAACGCTTCCAGAACGTGCTTTTGGTGTGGGGATTAGTCCAGCCTGGCACGCGGACAGGAACGTGATCCTTTTCGAGGGGGGCGGTCCTTCCATTGCGGTAAACGGAGGATACGGCATGCTCTACTCCCTGGATGTAAATGCCCGCTACATCTACTTCGTTAACGGGCCTGATTACTTCGGGGTCGATGCGCAATACCTTGTACATGAAGCACGAAAAAGTTATTTCTCGGTCATTGGCGGATTGCATTATTGGGAGCAGTTCGGTGCCGATGTGACCGGCCTGTTTACCTACACTCCACGCTATGCGGTGAGCCTGTCGGTCGGACTGGATATTGATGTGAGTTTTGCCTCGGAGATAAATCCAAGGTTGTGGATACCGCTCAATGTGGGCTTCAATATCAATGAGATGATATTCCTCTTTGCAGAGTACAACCTGCCCATATCGGACCGGTCGTGGGATATCTTCGCCCTCGGCGCAAATGTTATACTTAGATAGTGAGCGGTTAGTGGTTCGAACTGCTATATACCAGCTCTCCTCCTGAGTAGGTGGACTCCACTTTGATACCGAACAGCTTCTCCTCCGGAGCAGTCATCAGGTCGGTGGTGCATACCACCAGGTCGGCCAGTTTGCCCGGCTCGATGCTTCCCTTCAGGTGCTCCTCGAAGCCCGCCCTGGCAGCCCAGATGGTCATGGCCCGCAGCGCCTGTTCCCTGGTGAGTGCGTCTTCGGTCTGGAAGCCTTCTGCAGGGTAGCCCGACTGATCCTTCCTGACCACTCCCGCATAAAATCC
>JAGLPR010000361.1 GCA_023137255.1 Bacteroidales bacterium
TCCTCATTATCAATGAAATATACCTGCATCCTTGCCGCCTGAATGGAGGCCACTTTGATAATTAAGGGATGATCTGTATCATCGATGATCAGGTTCATTCCCGACAGGCGGATTACCTCGTGCAACTGGTTCCTTCGTTCATTGATATTCCCATATTTTGGCATAAAGGTCCGGATCTCTTTTCCGGTTTCCTGAATGGCCTGAGGAAGTGTTCTGCTGATTTGGGAAAGTTCCGTTTCGGGCAAATAGGGCGTAATCTCCTGAGAAACAAATAATACCTTTTTACTTTCCATCTGCAATCTTCTATTAGAAATCATGCAAATTTACTAAAAATAATTGACACCTTTTTTATCTATCTTTGACACATACTATTTCTATGATTGTTTACAGGACCAGAGACGACCTGACCGGGCACCTCAACTCATTGAGGAGCGAAAAAAACAGCATTGGCCTGGTTCCCACCATGGGTGCGCTTCACCGGGGACATACATCCCTGGTTGAGAAAGCTGCCGCCGAGAATGATGTGGTCGTGGTAACCATTTTTGTAAATCCGACCCAGTTCAACGATCCAGCCGACCTGGAGTACTATCCAAGGACGCTGGACCGTGACCTGGAAATGCTTCAGAAGCTGGAGGCCGACCTGGTATTCGTGCCTTCCGTAAAGGAGATGTATCCTGAAGAAGATGAGCGGGTTTTTGACCTGGATTCCATCGATAAGGTGATGGAGGGGAAACACCGTAAGGGGCATTTCAACGGGGTGGCACAGATTGTAAGTAAACTTTTTCTTCTGACGCAACCCGACCGGGCCTATTTCGGACAGAAGGATTTTCAACAGCTGGTGATTGTACGCAGACTGACAGAAATCCTGAACCTGGATATTCAAATTGTTCCCTGTCCGATCATTCGTGAGAAGGATGGCCTGGCCATGAGCTCCAGGAACGAAAGGCTCAACAGGGAGAAGCGAAAACTGGCACCCTTTATATATGAAACACTGAAGCTGGCCAGTGAGAAAAAAGAAGATCTCACCCCTTCAGAAGTAAAAGATTGGGTTTATAAACGTTTTGATAAAGCGCCGGAGTTGTCGCTGGAATACTTTGAAATTGTTGAAGATAAAGCGCTTAAGCCAATATCAGATTGGGATGAAGGGGTAAACAAAGTGGGTTGTCTGGCTGTTCATTTAGGTAGTGTGAGGCTTCTCGATAATCTGAATTTTGACTAAATTTGTAAAGGAAAACAGAAGGCTATGAACATCGAAGTTGTTAAATCGAAAATACACCGGGTAACGGTCACCGAAGCCGACCTGAACTACATTGGAAGTGTCACGATTGATGAGGACCTGATGGATGCTGCCAACCTCATCGAAAATGAGAAAGTACAAATCGTCAACATTAATAATGGGGAGCGGCTAGAGACTTATGTGATTACCGGTGAACGAGGAACCGGACAAATCTGCCTGAACGGTCCTGCAGCCCGTAAGGTGGCAGTTGGAGATATCATTATAATTATCTCCTATGCTTCCATGGATTTCGAAGAGGCAAAAGCTTTCAAACCGGTCCTGATCTTCCCCGACACCGACTCCAACAAGATAAACTGACTCATTCCTTGAGAAAAATCTTTTTACAGATTCTGAAAATCGCCGGATTCCTGGCTCTGGGCTTCCTGTTGCTTTTTTTTGCCTTCAGGGGAATAGCGCTGGATGAACTGGCCGGCACAATTAAACGGGCCAACTTCTGGTGGATAGGGCTCTCTCTTATTTTTGCCGTTGTTTCATTTTTCAGCCGGGCACGCAGGTGGATGCTGCTTATTGAGCCGCTTGGGTATAAATCCACCTTCTGGAATACCTACCACTCAGTGATGATAGGTTATCTGTCGAACTTTGCCCTTCCGCGTCTCGGAGAGGTGACCCGGTGTGTAACCCTGGGTCGTAGGGAAAAGATCCCTGTGGATTCCCTCTTCGGCACAGTGATCGTTGAAAGGGTAATCGACCTCCTGATGTTGATCCTAATCATGCTGGTGCTGCTGTTTAGCTGGATGGAGAAATTCGGGGCCTTTTTTGGAGAACAGGTACTTATGCCGCTGCAGCAAAAACTGGTGGATGCCTTTGGTGGTACATGGCTCTTCTGGCTGATGGTGGGAGTGGCGGTTTTCGCCACCTTTTCATTGCTCTATATCTTCAGGAAGAAACTATCAAAGTTTGCGATCATTCAGAAGATCATCACTATCCTCAAGGGAGTTGTTGACGGACTGAAAACCATTTACAAGATGGAGCGAAAATGGGAATTTATTCTCCACTCTGTACTGATCTGGTTCTTCTATATCCTGATGACCTGGATGGTTGTTTTCGCGCTGGAAGAGACTTCAGGCCTCACTTTCATCGACGGAATGTTCCTGCTGGTGATCGGGGGACTGGGCATGTCGGCTCCGGTTACAGCAGGCTTCGGAGCATACCATTGGATCACCTCCAGGGGGCTGGTCTTTGTCTACGACTTCCCCCTGGAACTGGGCGGAGCATATGCCATTCTTGCCCACGAATCGAATTCTCTTCTTACCATCCTGATGGGTGCAGTATCTTACGCCATCCTGATGATGTGGCGAAAAAAAATACCTGCTAAAACCGAATCCTGATATGCTCACCTACGAACAGAT
>JAGLPR010000362.1 GCA_023137255.1 Bacteroidales bacterium
ATTACTTTGAGAACTTCAACAGCGGTGTGGGTGTACTGGTGATGCGTGATGTGGCCGGATCGGGCGACCTGGGGATCCTCAACGCCGGGGTACTCTACTCATACGACATCAAGATCAACACCGAACTCCACCTCCGTCCGGGGATCCATTTCAACTACACCCAGCAGGGACTCGATTACCACAAGCTGGTATGGAACGACCAGTTGACCAGCGGAGGATCGGGAGGGGGTTCCATTGAGCAGCCCCCCACAGATGCCTTCAAACCCGATGTGGATTTTGCTGCCTCACTACTGGGCTACACCGACAGGGCGTGGTTTGGCTTTACCATGGATCACATGCTTAGACCCAATTACGGATTGTACAACAACGAGGCCAAGCTTCCCATGAAGTACACCATCTTTGGCGGCTACCAGATTGTAAAGAAGGGCCGGCTTCTGAATCCAATTGATGAAACCCTGTCGCTGGCTGCCTATTACCAGCACCAGGACATCTACAACCAGGTGGTGGTGGGTGTTTACTGGTACAAGGCCCCGCTGATGCTTGGTTTCTGGTACAGGGGAATCCCCTTCCTGAAAGGGAGCGATCCTGACTTCCAGAAGGATCCCAGGGGAGATGCCCTGGCCTTCCTGGTGGGGTACAAAATGGACAACCTGCGTGTGGGCTACAGCTACGACTTCACCATCTCCAACCTGGTCTCTTCCACAGGGGGTGCCCATGAGATATCCATCACCTACGAATTCAAATCCACCCGCAAAAAGGCTAAGGCGCGGATGGTTCCCTGCCCCGAATTCTAACCCGTCCTTCAGCCTTCACTAGTTTTTCATATGTGTAGTTTACATTTATTGTAAATAATATCATATATTGTTTACATATTTTGTAATTTATTTGTATATTTGTATATGGTAGTAACTGAGCGGCATTCAGGGAAAAATATTCAGATAGATATTCTACCGGTAGATGTGCAAGACTATAGAACAATCACCAAATCACGCTTCTGGTTCAACTGGAAAGAGGAGAGTGCATATGATGTTTTCAAGTTAAGGATCAAAGGAACCGATACCATCTTAGGACTAATTTCCCTGAAGAGTCATAACAGGGAATTCAGAATCGAGATCAGGCTTCTGGCAGTATCGAAGGAGAATAGAGGAAGAAACAAGACATATGAACATATTGCAGGGAACCTGATTGCTTTTGCATGCCTCAGATCGATAAGAATGTTTGGCCATTGGGCTTCTGTTTCACTGGTTCCCAAAACCAGACTGCTACAACACTATATTGAGAAGTACCATATGCATCCTGCAGGCAGACATCTGCTCCTGGATGGCAAAGATATAATGAAACTCATAAACAGGTACAATCATGACTAAGAAGAAATATGACGAAGAGATGGAAGAATGGAAGGATCTGATTGATTCCCGTGTATTGACTGACGAGGAGAGAGACAGAGACCGGCTAATCATGCTGAAAATAAGGAAAGCGAAAGCCAGAGAGATGCCCGGAGAACTGATACAATCAATGAAACTTTTACAGCTGAAATTGCAGATGGAGAGTTATATCAATGATCCAATTAGCATTACTGAACCCCGGTTTGCAGAATTCCTGACCACCTATGTGGATACTTTGTATAAAAAAAGAAAAAACTTTGCTGCAGATTTAAGTATCGACCCAATGATGCTTAGCCAGGTCCTGAATAATCACAGGGATCCGCAGGACACCTTTATGTACAGATTAATCATCCATTCTGAGGCATCATACAAGGATCTTACCGTTTTTAACAGGGAATTATGGCCCAGGGTATATTACCAGGACAAAGTGAATCGATTTATCACCGCTGAAAACCATGTGAGAGAAACAGAGGAGAAATATGTAACGAAAAGAACCCTGGACGGATAGATGGTATCGATTATTAAATATGGATCTGGAGAAGTCTCTTTCGTACTGCCGGAAAACAGAGTGCTGTTATCTCATCGTGAGCCAGGGGTAACGGTAAGCCCGGAACAGTTCGGCAGGGTGCTTATTTCCAGGCTGACTGGATTGCTGGCTGGTGTGAAGAGCGTGGGGATCGTGGTTTGTGACAAGACCCGGCTGTGCCAGTACCCCGGGTACCTGCCTGTGTTGACAAAGGTGTTACTGGATCTTGAGGTGCCCCGGGATACCATCACATTCTATATCGCTTACGGTACCCATGCCCGGCAAACGGAGGAGGAAAGCCTGACCAGTTATGGTGAGACCTACAAGCAATTCAGGTTTGTTCACCATAACAGCAAAGCCGTTGAGGAATTCCGGGATTTAGGAACCACTTCACGGGAGACCTCCGTTAAAATCTCTGAGGAGGTTTTGAATCACGACCTGCTCATCTCCTTCGGGGCGATCCTGCACCACTACTTTGCAGGGTATGGGGGTGGACGAAAACTGCTCTTCCCGGGATTGGCGGCCCATGATTCCATCCTTCAGAACCACCGCCTCTTTCTCGATCTTGAAAAGAGGTCGATCCGGGAAGGGTGCCGGTCAGGGGAACTGGGCCACAATCCCCTGGCACTTGACCTGGAGGAGATCGATGGTTTGCTTCCCCGGCGCTTTGAAATCCATGCCCTGCTGAACAGCCATAAGCAGGTATGCGAATTGTACCTGGGAAACGGTTATGACGATTTCAGAGAGGTGTGTCGCAGGTATGATCACTACTTCAGATCGGACGAAGAGCGGGAATTTGATTTAGTGGTTGCCAGTGCCGGTGGTAATCCCAAAGACATCAACTTTATCCAGGCCCACAAATCGATCCACAATGCCGCCTCCTTCGTGAAAGATGGCGGAAAATTGGTCATATTTGCAGAGTGCCGCGACGGAATAGGGAACCCGGCCTTTATGAACCTGTTCAAACTGGGGGGCCGGGACAATATCTTTGAAGAGCTGACAGTTGAATATAAGAACAATGCAGGGACCGCCCTGGCCATGTTGGAGAAGTCGGGCCGCATTGACATCCACATGGTTACCTCTCTGAGCGATGAAGAGTGCTCGT
>JAGLPR010000363.1 GCA_023137255.1 Bacteroidales bacterium
GCTCCCCTGGAGGTGCATTTTACCAACCAGAGTGTAAATGCCACCTCTTATCACTGGACATTCGGGACTGGTGATGAAAGTGAACAGAAGGAACCAGTGTATCTGTTTAAAGAACCCGGTCGATTCACGGTCACTCTTACTGCCAAGAACCATGGAGGAGTAGCCACTGTTTCGAGAAGACTGATTGTGGTAATGCCGAAACCGGTGGCCGATTTTCAGGTTGAAGAGGGATTTGAAGGGACTGACAACCATGTGGTGCTGAACCTGGTAAACTACTCCTCAGCGGCAACAAGTTTCTCATGGTGCCTCACCGATGACCAGGGGATCAACTGCAGCCAGTGGTCGTCCATGGAGTTCCAACCCTCCATTAAACTGAACCGCATTACCCCCGATTCAAGGTCGGTACAACTGGAGGTTATCAGTGAGCATGGATGCAGAGACACAGTCATGGTCGATCTTCCCCTGAAGGTAGAGTCATCTGAAGTGAAAATCAAGTTTGCCACCGCCTTCAGTCCCAACCCTTCGGGTCCCGGCGATGGAAGCTTTACTCCACAATCGAAACGGATCGACCTGTTCCATCCTGTCTATGTGGAGGTGCCCGTGGAGTACCGCATGAGGGTATTTAACCGCAGGGGTGAGATGGTGTTTGAGACACAGGAAGTTTACAGGGGATGGGACGGTTATATGCACCAGGAGCAGGCACCGGGCGATGTATATGTATGGATGGTGGAAGGAAAGTGGGCAGACGGACAACCTTTCAGCTACCATGGCGATGTAACCCTGGTCTCGAACAAGTACTGGTAATCGCACAGGAATACTATTTTTGTATTGCTGTGAGACGTCCCAAACCAACCAAGGAACAACAAATCCTGTTTGACATTCTAAAGGGAAATTCCCCCACTGATCTGGAAGGGGTAGATTCAAATAAACTTTTTGACCTGTTCCAGAGGCACAGGTTGTTTCCCATGGCACATGAGATTGTTGGATTGCTGCCTCCAGACGAAAAGACGCATTGGAAAAAGGCCATTCAATCTGGTTCTCTGAGAACCCTCCGTTTTATTACCCAACTTCAGGACCTAATCAAGATACTCAGTCAGGAGGGGATTGAGGTGATACCCCTGAAAGGACCTGTACTTGCCCATACGCTGTATGGAGATACAGGTCAAAGGCACATGAGGGATCTGGATCTATTGGTGATCCACGGGGACATCCTTTGGGGGGTGGAGGTATTGAGAAAGTCAGGGTTTGAGCCTTATTTTCCCAAAAGAGATCTGAGACAGCATCAGTGGAGGTATTACTTTCGTCACCAATATGATGTAGCACTGATCGGTCAAGAACCACGAATCATTGTTGAGTTACATGCGGGAATTGCCTACCCGGGTTTGCTGGACAGAGCAGAAAACCTGCTGACTGAAGATCTAAAACAGGTGGAGATGGCCGGAGTACCCATAACATGCATGTCGAAGGAGAGTACCTTTCTATATCTTGCCCTTCATGGTGCACACCACCTCTTTTTTCGACTGTTCTGGTTGCGCGATCTGGCAGAGGTTATAAAAAGATGGGACCTGGATTACCAGGCGGTATTCAATAAAGCACGAAATCTGGGAATTGAGCGTATGGTGGGAGTCAGCCTGAGATTGGCTGAATCCTATTTTGGGGCAGAGCCACCGACCGCCTGGCAAAACTATCTTAAGGAGCATGATTCACTTCTTAGTCGCTTAGAGAATCGCTGTCACAGGATCATACTTCATCCACGTTTCCACTCCCGGGGGAGCAGGTTGAATGTATTGCTCTTTACCCTGGCAATGAAACCGGGATGGAGACACAGGTGGACCTCACTTACCACTGTATTTCACAGGTGGTATATCCGAAAATTCCTGGCAAAATAATTAAAGCGTGATCCG
>JAGLPR010000364.1 GCA_023137255.1 Bacteroidales bacterium
CAAAGCTCCCCACCTGGGCCATCAGTGTAATCAGTGCTGTTTGTCGCAAAAAGGCTGATTTACCTGACATATTTGGACCTGTCAGGATCACAATCTGCTGCTCCTGGTCATCCAGCCTGACACTGTTGGGCACATATACCTCATCGGCAGGGAGCTGCTTTTCAATGACCGGGTGCCTCCCCTCCTCAATCTCAATGGTGGTGGACTCGTTTACTTCGGGGCGACAATAATTGTTTTCCAGGGCCGAAACGGCAAAAGAAAGCAGGCAGTCAAGACGCGCCACCAGGGATGCGTTTAACTGTATCGCCTCCACCCAGGCTGAAATTCCAGCAACCAGCTCCTGGAAAAGCCGCGCCTCCAGAGCAAGGATCTTTTCTTCGGCCCCCAGGATCTTCTCCTCGTAGCTTTTCAGCTCCTCTGTAATATAGCGTTCGGCGCTGACCAGGGTTTGCTTCCTGATCCACTCTTCCGGGACTTTGTCTTTATGGGTATTTCTGACTTCAATGTAGTACCCGAATACATTGTTATAGCTTATTTTGAGGCTGGTGATACCGGTCCGCTCCATCTCCCTCTGCTGCATACCAACCAGATAGTCCTTCCCCGAGCGCATGATCTCCCTTAGTTCATCCAGCTCGTCTGAGACACCCGCAGCAATCACTCCGCCCTTATTGATCATGGCCGGAGGTTCCGCTTCAATCTCCTTTTCAATACGTTCCTTCACTTCGAAGCAAGGATCCAGCTGTGCTGCCAGTCTCTTCAGCGACTCCTCCGGAGATCCTTCACACCGTTCTTTCAAAGGAGCAATGACTGTCAGTGCATTTTTCAGCTGCACCAGTTCCCGGGGAGTCACCCTGCCCACTGCCACTTTAGAGATGATCCGCTCCAGGTCACCCACTTTTTGGATCTGCTCAGACAGGAACTCCCGGAACTCCTCCTCCTGGCTTATATGTTCCACCATATTGTGCCTTTCACGAATCAGCATAATATCCTTCAGAGGCAGCGACAACCATCGCTTCAACAGCCTGGAACCCATTGGGGTCGATGTCTGGTCCATCACATCCAGAAGGGTATGGGCTCCCTCATAGAGCGATTGAAAGATCTCAAGGTTCCTGATGGTGAAACGATCGAGCCACATGTAGTGATCCCTCTCAATGCGCGACAGCCCGGTGATGTGTCCGGTGTGGTTATGCTGGGTCAGATCAAGGTACTGCAGAATGGCTCCACTGGCAATGATGCCATGGGTCAGGTCTTGCACTCCAAATCCTTTCAGATTCTGGGTGCCAAACTGCTGCTGAAGCTTATCCCTGGCATTCTCCTCGGTATAGACCCACTCATCGAGTAAAAAAGTGTAGAATCCTTCTCCGAAAGACTCCCGGAACAGATCGCGATGACTTTTTTGTACAAGTACCTCCTTGGGTTTGAAACTACTTAAAAGCTTATCGATAAAGGCTGCATCTCCCTGGGAGGTCATAAACTCGCCGGTGGAGATATCCAGGAACGCAATTCCACTGACCTGGCGATCCATATAGACACTGGCCAGGAAATTATTTTCCCGGTTGTCCAGCACATTTTCATTGTAGGTAACCCCGGGAGTAACCAGTTCTGTAATTCCACGTTTTACAATCTTCTTGGTGAGCTTGGGATCCTCCAATTGCTCACAGATAGCTACCCGCTGGCCTGCCCTGACCAGCTTTGGCAGGTAGTTGTCCAGGGCATGATGGGGGAACCCTGCCAGTTCCACTGAGGACGCTGCTCCGTTGGCCCTCTTGGTCAGGGTAATGCCAAGTATTTCTGAGGTACGAATGGCATCCTCGCCGAAAGTCTCATAAAAATCTCCTACCCTGAAAAGCAATACCGCATCCGGATGCTTTGCTTTCACAGCATAGTACTGCTTCATAAGGGGTGTTTCAACGATATGTTTCGGTGTGGTCAAAATCAGCGGATTGTATCTCAAAAATAAAGGTTATGTGAGGATTATCGAAGCTTTGTTGAAAAGTTACTGCTTTTATTTCTCCGATTTTTTTCCTTTATTGAACTTATGCGCTCCGGGCGATACACACTCACCTACCTGATCTTTGCCGGTTTTTTCCTGGGAATCCTGTTTGGATGGCTCATTGGTGAACCCATTCTTCCGGTAGCAGAACCAATGAAAGAGCTGTTTCTTCGCCTGCTGAAAATGGCCATCCTGCCGCTGGTGATCACTTCCATCATCAGTGCGGTAATCCAGGTTGGAAGCAGCAGGGGGTTGGGCCTGATTACTTTAAGAACCTTCACTTACTATATTACTACAAGTGTTCTGGCCATCCTCACCGGGCAAATCCTGGTTAATATTTTCAAACCCGGGAAGGGAGCTTCCATCGGCCTCCTGGAGCAACCCGAAGGCATTGGGGTGGTGGACCAGGGGTTCGGAGAGCTATTGCTCAATATGATCCCGGAAAACCCCTTTGCGGCCATGGCCAACGGAGATGTGCTCCCGGTAATATTCTTTTCCCTGCTCTTTGGATTTTTTGTCACCCGTCTGAAAACGGACCAGCGTAGTCTTATGGGTAGTTTTTTCAGAGCTGCCTTTGAAGCGATGATGAAACTTACCTCCTTTGTGATCTGGACCGCCCCCATTGGTGTTTTTGGGATCATTGCCGGGATAGTAGCCAAAACCGGCTTTGAAGCATTTGCCTCTCTGGGAAAATTTTTCCTGGTGGTGTTGGCGGGTCTGTCCATCCATTTCTTCATTACCCTTCCCCTTCTGTTGAAATATGCTGGAAAGTGCAGCCCAATCAAACACTACCGCGGCATGCTGTCGGCCTTGATGACCGGCTTTTCGACCTGCTCAACCATAGTCACCCTCCCCCTCACCATGAAGGCGGTCACAGAAACATCTGGGGCCTCTGAAAAAGCCGCCGGATTTGTCCTGCCCATTGGTGCCACCATCAACATGGACGGTACAGCGCTCTATGAATGTGTGGCCACCATTTTTATTGCCCAGGTGTATGGTTTTGATCTGGGACTGGCCCAGCAGGGAATCATTGTGATAACTGCGGTGCTGGCCTCCATTGGAGCAGCCAGTATCCCCATGAGCGGACTGGTCATGCTGACCATCATCCTAAATGCTGTGGGGCTTCCCCTGGAGGGGGTCGCAATGATTCTGGCAGTGGACCGGATCCTGGACATGTTCCGCACCACGGTCAATGTCTTCTCCGACAGTGTGGGCGCCGTGGTCATCAGCCGCCTGGAGGGGGACCAGTAAAAAAACCGGGACTGCCTGCTAGGCCGCCCCGGTCCAATAATTCTTATAATCCTTTTTGCTTAGAGGCTGATATCCACCCCAACAGCAACAATCATGGTGTTTTTTCCATAAGTATCGTTAAAAGGTACCGCCGACGGAAAACCTGTGGGAGTATAGGATTGCGCCTTGCTGTAATCGTCATACATGGTATAGGATACGCCTGCATTGATAGTGACCATCTCACTCACATCAACGAAAACACCACCACCCACAGTATGGCTCTTTAATCCCTGACTGAAGTCCGACTGATAATTATCGTTTACTCCATTGTTTCCACCGGAATAACCTGCGCTTACGCCCAGGATGCCCAATAGCTTATATTCAAGACTGGCATTAAATATATAACCATTCGCATCAATGGTGGTTTCATTATCAATCTGTTCTCCACTCTCATTTACATTTCCATAGAAAGCAGATTTGTCGAGGAAATAGTAGAATCCCACAGTTGCGGTAAGCTTATTCAGCGGACTCAACTGTGCGCCCAGGGAAAACATACCGGGAAGGTCTGCCCTTGTCTTTTCACCATCGGGGAACATGCCCACATCGTCCACGTCAGTCTCGTTGGTTAGTTCGATTTTGGTATGGTGCTCATACTTGGCTGCAATATTGATCATATCGGTCAGTTTAAGGTTTACCCCGATGAACGGCGTAAATCCTGTTCCCTTCTGGACAGCATCCAGCGAAGCATCGGCAGTAGCCACATCCAGGGCTGCAGCCGTTCCATTCAGAAGTGCCACTGTTCCTGCATCTAGTCCGGGTTGGATGGCCACAAACCTTAGATAGTCGCCGGCAGTCTGTGTGCCTCCATAGGCTTCAGGGGCATCAATGGTAATTCCTGTCAGTGATCCTTCATAAGTGTTGGTGGCACTCACCATTCTACCGCCGATGGCCACCGAAATCATGTCATTGATGGCGTAGGTGGCCCCCACCTGGTAACCCATGTAGTTGGACTTTCCAACAAAGGAGGCATTCATGTTGTATCCTGTGACATTGCGAAATCCGGGATCGGGGAAACCGAAGCCGGTATAACCAGCATCAATGGGAGCAAGTGCGCCATATAACATAGGTGGCAGGGAGGATACGGGAATCTCAAAAGAGGGAAGTCCGGTGGGAAAATCGGCGCTTCCGCCACCGCCAATAACATTGAATCCGGCCGAAAAGGTCCATTTATCCATCTTATAGGCTGCGTAGATACTTGGGAATATAGGAGCAGTCAATTCGGCTTCATAGAGTGCCGGTGAGCCTGTCAGATATTGATAGTCGCTTGAGATTGTCCTGGTCTGGAAAATGGACTGATTTGACAGAGAGAGGTGGAGTCCGTTGTTTAACTGGGCAAGACCAGCTGGATTGAAGTAAACTGCATCAACCCCCAGAGTGGCGTTTCTGGACAGGGTGCGAACCCAGGCCGCGCTCTGGTTTGTGTTGGTTACCAGGCCTCCAGCAAACAAAAACTGGGTCGAAACCAGCATACCAATCAACAATGAATTCAATCTTTTCATGAGTTATTTTTTACGTTTAGCAATGACAAGAAACTAAATATTTTTGAAACTCAACATTTTTCCGGCTATTTGGTTATCTCTATACTATGAAGAGAAGAGTTACAGGACTGGGTGGTGTCTTCTTTAAATCGGCACATCCGGAAGCATTAAAACAGTGGTACAAAGAGCACCTGGAGATCGACAGCGGCGAACACGGGGCCATGTTTAACTGGCGGCACCATGACGATCCATCCAGGGAAGGAAACACTGTCTGGAGCGTATTTCCGGACGATACAGGCTACTTTGACCCCGGGACCAGGGAGTTTATGTTCAACTACAGGGTGGAAAACCTGGAAGAGCTACTTCGGGTCCTGAAAAAGGAGGGCGTGGAAGTTGTGGGTGAAATAGAAGAGTACCCCTATGGGAAATTTGGCTGGATCATGGATCCCGATGGGAACAAGATAGAGCTGTGGGAACCCCTGAATGAAAAAACACTCTAACCATTGATTCTGATTGGATGACACAATTCTGGGACAACCGGTACAGTACACGTCAGTTTGTCTATGGGAAAGAACCCAACCATTTTTTCTCCTCTGAACTTAAAAAAATATCCCCGGGCAGCATTCTTCTACCGGGAGAGGGTGAAGGAAGGAACGCCATTTATGCAGCCAGGTCCGGGTGGACTGTGGATGCTTTTGACCAGAGCAGACAGGGATACCAAAAAGCCATTGCTTATGCTTTGGAGCTGGATCTGCAGATCAACTATGATGTCTGCCGGATGGGAGATTTCAAATTTAAGCCCGGCCACTATGATGTGGTGGCTCTGATCAATTTTCACGCCGGTCGACCTGAAACAGAGTACCTGCACAGGAAGGTGTGTGAATCGCTGAAACCGGGCGGACGCGTTATTCTTGAAGCTTTCCATAAAGAACAACTGGGCAACGATTCTGGGGGACCGGGATCCCTGGAGATGCTATTTGATGAAAATATGATACAGTCCGATTTCGAAGGTCTGGATCCGTTGCTGTTAGAAAAAAGCAGAACTTCTATGAATGAAGGGTGTTCCCACCAGGGAGAAGCAATAATTATCCGGTATACTGGTATAAAATCCAAATAAAAAGAAAACCATGGATCTTGGACTGAAAGATAAAGTGGTGATGGTGGCCGCCTCCAGCAAAGGGCTCGGATTTGGCATAGCCCGGCAGGCTGCACTTGAGGGCGCCGTGGTTTCAATGGGCAGTCGTAATCAGAAAATTCTGGCTGCTGCAGCAGAAGCCATACA
Organism: Bacteroidales bacterium; assembly: GCA_023137255.1. Taxonomy (GTDB): domain Bacteria; phylum Bacteroidota; class Bacteroidia; order Bacteroidales. Next base: position 6,044 of record JAGLPR010000364.1, read on the forward strand.
AAAAGAGGTGGCGGAGGCCCGGATTCTCATCCACTCCCTGGATGTGGCTGATTCAATTTCCATCAATTCGTGGGTAAAGGATACCCTCGGGGAGCTGGGAACCGTAGATGCCCTTGTGGTCAATGGAGGTGGGCCCCCGGCAGGCACTTTTGATGAAATCGATGATAACACCTGGTTCGCCGGTTATGAAAACACCCTGATGAGTGCGGTCAGACTGATCCGTGCGGTACTGCCGGAAATGCGCAGTAAAAAATCCGGATCCATTCTTACTGTTACCTCCAGTTCAGTAAAAGAACCTATTGATAATCTGCTCCTTTCCAATGTCTATCGCTCTGGGGTGACCAGCCTTGTGAAAAGCCTCTCGATCCTGGAAGCAAAACATGGCATACGGATTAACAACCTGGTTCCGGGATTTTTCGACACCGACAGGCTAAAAGAGCTGGACCAGCGCAGTTCGGGTGAATGGAGGCTGAGCCTGGAAAATGTAAGGAAAATTAACTTTGAAAAAATCCCCATGGGCAGGTACGGCGACCCCGACGAATTTGGTAAAGCAGCCCTGTTCCTGCTCTCAGATGCGGCTTCTTATGTGACCGGGGAGACTTTCGTAATTGATGGAGGAAAAATGCGTACAGTATGGTAACAAATGACAACCACCAGGTATCACCGGTCACTCTGACCTTTACCGAAGAACTCTCTGCCGGGATATACATGATCGGATTTAAAAGAACCTTTTTCTTTAGGGCCGGACAGGTCATCGGCGTTGCCCTGCAGCAAAACGGACCCCGCCGCTTATACAGCATCTGCTCCGGGGAGCAGGATGAGGAGATCCGGATCCTCTATAAGCTTGTTGATAACGGATATCTGACCCCACTATTATCGGGCCTGGAAACAGGCGATACCCTCTGGATCACCGAGCCGGGCGGGGAATTCACAGGAGACCGGGAGCCGGCAGTCTGGATTGCCGCCGGTACCGGTGTTGCGCCGTTCTATTCCATGCTCAGATCGGGACTGGCTGAGCAAAAAAGAGTGATTCTTGGTAACAGGTACCTGGAGCAGTTTCACTTTTTCGATGAATTTGATACCCTGCTGGGTGAAAACTATATCCGGTGCTGTACTGCCGAAACAGATGAAGGTGCATATTCCGGTAGAGTAACACAATATCTGGCCGAACAAGCTGAACTGGATCCGAAGTTAAAGTACTACCTTTGTGGCAGCGCCGAGATGGTGGTTGAGACCAGGGATATCCTGATCAGCAAAGGCATTCCATTTGACCGGATCATCTCTGAGATATATTTCTGACCCATGCAGGAAAAGTTGTTCGGGAAAACGCTGGAGGAACTGAAGGCATTAAGCCTGAATCTTGGGCTCCCCTCTTTCACAGGGCGCCAGCTTTGCGAATGGCTCTATAAAAAGGAGGTAAGCTCCTTTGAGCAGATGACCAACCTATCCAAAAAGGCCAGGGCCCTGCTCTCCGAAAACCATGAGCTTGGTTTACAATTGCCTGTAGAGGAGCAGGTATCAGTTGATGGTACTAAAAAATATCTTTTCACGGCGGCAAACGGAAAATTCATTGAAACAGCCTACATCCCCGACGGAAAACGAAGTACGGTATGCGTCTCATCGCAGGTGGGGTGCAAAATGGGATGTCTCTTCTGTATGACCGGGAAACAGGGTTTCCAGGGCAATCTCACAGCCGGAGAGATCCTGAACCAGTACAGGAGTCTGCCCGAAAGGAAAGAGCTCACCAACATTGTCTACATGGGCATGGGTGAACCCCTTGATAACCTCTCCGAAGTGCTGCTTAGCCTGGAGGTGCTTACCGCGGAATGGGGCTTTTCACTAAGTCCCCGAAGAATCACGGTGTCTACCATAGGAATTACACCTGCCATGCTTGAGTTCCTGAACAGAAGTGAAGCCCACCTGGCCATCAGCCTTCATACACCCTTTGATGAGGAGAGGCGCAAACTGATGCCCATCCAGCAGGTCTATCCGCTGAAGGAGGTGCTGAAAGAGATCCGTTCCTGGGATTTTGGCAGGCAACGCAGGGTTTCGTTCGAATACATCCTGTTCAGGGATTACAACGATTCGGCTGCACACGTAAACGAACTTTCACGGATCCTGCACGGCATCCGGTGCCGCATCAATCTTATTCGTTTTCATCCCATCCCCGATACACCCCTGGAATCTCCGGATGAATCTACCCTGGAGGCGTTTAGGAACAAGCTGAATGCCAAAGGAATCACCACAACCATCAGAGCCAGTAGAGGACAAGATATCTGGGCCGCATGCGGACTGCTCTCAACAAAAAGGCTTCAAAAATAGGAGTCAGCTTGCGATCTGGTACCGGGTTATCCCATCAATCCATTAAAACATGCTTCAATGGCTAATTGATTTGTGGATGCTTTTTTTTCCTTCAAACTGCCTGGTCTGCGGGAAAAGGCTGCACTCGCCCCGGGAAATTCTCTGCTTTGAATGTGAGTATAAAATGCCAAAAACGGGATACGGAGAAAGGGGGGACAATCCTGTAAGCAGAACCTTTTGGGGAAGGGTTCCTGTGGTGTCGGGAACCTCCTTGTTCCGGTTCGAAAAAGGATCTGCATATCAGACAGTGCTTCACGAACTGAAGTACCGGGGAAACCGGAAAGCCGGACTCTACCTGGGCCGTTTGCTGGGACATGAATTGAATCATACCTCTTTTTCCAGATGTGATCTCCTGGTCCCGGTACCCCTCCATCCGGGAAGAATGAAACAACGGGGTTATAATCAGAGTGAAATTATTGCCCGGGGAACCTCTGAAATTATGGGAATCCCGGTGGTGACTAATCTGATCATCCGAAGTGGACACCACCGGTCACAAACAACCATGGGCAGACACGAACGATTTGAAAACGTTTTTGAAGAGTTCACGCTGGGCAGTCACCCCATGGACATCAATGGCAAAAAGGTGCTGATTATTGATGATGTAATCACAACCGGAGCTACCCTGGAGGCGTGCAGCCAGGTGCTGTTCACTCACTTCAAATGCCAGGTCTATGCGGCCACAGTTTCATGTGCCTGATTGCCTTTGACCAATCCTGTAAGCCAGGGAGAGACTGATGACGTTGTGAAAATAGCCCCTGTACTGCGCATTGTTCCACTCTTCAGGATCACGAAATGGAATGGCCGAATTGGTGTAACGCAATCCCACCATCATCCGGGCGTTAAACCAGTATCCCACGCCGGCAAAGACACTTAGTCCAAACCTTCGGTTCTCAGGATAGGAATCCGGGTCCATGATTCCGCTCTCATCCCAGTAAACCGTGGCAACCAGCACCTCCGGAGAGGTGCCTAATTCCACCAGTATTTTTTCATCATACAGGTAGTGAACCGACAAGGGAATTTCCACATAGTGGTACCCACTCCTGTAGAGAGTCGGATCGCTATCGGCCGGACCTTTGTAAACCCCACGGCTTACATATTTGATTTCGGCCTGCCAGTAAATGTTGTACTCTATGTGATTATTCACGAAGAAGCCCGCTGTCAAACCCAGCTTATTGAATCCGCTATAGGAGTCTCCATCCACCTGGGAGGCGGTAATGCCGCCAAAAAATCCATAATTCAGCTGCTGGCTGCTTAGAGAACAGATCCCCAGAAATAAAGATAACATCAGAACAATGATCTTTCGATTATTTTCCTTGCTCTTAAGCATCCTTTATCTCCTCTGTAAATTTGAGAACGCCTTCACCTGCTTTCTTCCTTATCACCCTGATCCTTGGATGACCTGCCACCGGAACTTCGTTGGGGTCGATGATGAAGATGGGTACATGTTCCGGTACATAGTTAATTAGTCCGGCTGCCGGATACACATTCATAGAGGTTCCGATAATCACAAATATATCGGCCCGGGAAACCACCCTGGCGGCCTCTTCAATGGCCGGCACCGCCTCGCCGAACCAGACCACATTAGGCCGGAGCTGGGAGCCTTTTTCACACAGATCACCCTCTTTTAGTTCCCATCCGTCAATATCATATACAAGTTCCGGGTCTGCTGTGCTGCGCGATTTTCTCAGTTCTCCGTGCAGGTGCAGGATACGTGTTGAACCGGCCCTTTCATGAAGATCGTCAACGTTCTGTGTAACGATCCATACTTCGAAATCCTTCTCCAGTTCCACCAGGCCGAGATGCCCCTGGTTGGGATGGGTTTCGAGGAGCTGTTTTCTTCTTTCGTCATAAAACCTGAGGACCATGGCTCTGTCGCGCTGCCATCCACCCGGACTTGCCACCTCATACACATCATGCTCCTCCCACAACCCCCCCATATCTCGGAAGGTTCTCAATCCGCTCTCAGCACTCATGCCGGCTCCGGTCAGTACCACCAATTTTTTCATCTCATGTAAATTTGACATCCTCCCTTTCCTAAAGAAAAGGGATTCCTTTGACTTTAACAAGCCTGGGACAGTACTTCCTTTCGGGTTCTTGCAGGTTTGCTTGCGCGAGCCCTAAAGGGGTTCTGCTGCCGACCGCTACTGCGGTTCGCTTGACAGGCCATCC
>JAGLPR010000365.1 GCA_023137255.1 Bacteroidales bacterium
GATTTCGAAACCAGGAAAATTACAGATTTTAATCCCCGTATTCTGGAGATTTTCGGAATTGCAGAAGAGGATATGGTTGACATTGACCTGGACCTCTATTCTGCTGCTGATGAGGGGTATACTGTTGACCGTGCCAGGGGGTATATTGCAGAGGCAGCAGAGAAGTCTGCTCCGGTTACTTTCCAATGGAGGAACATCCGCAAATCAGGAGAGAGGTTCTGGACCCTGAACTCAATCTCGGTGGATCAGATCGACAACAGGCCTCACATCCTTTTGGTTACCAGGAACATTGATGAGCAGAAGAGACTGGAGCAGTCGCTTATGGAATCGAAGGAGCATTTCAGAGCTCTGGCAGAGAACTCTCCGGATGTGATCATGAGGTTTGACCGGGAACACCGTCACCTGTATGTAAACAGTGCCGTGGTGGGCCAGGGTGGTTTGCCCTCGGACCAGTTTATCGGAAAGAGTCATCGCGAAATGGGGATCTTCCCGGAAAAGCTGGTCAAGCTGTGGGAAGATGCACTTGACCAGGTATTTGGCACCGGCAAACCCCATACCATTGTATTTGACATAGAGATGGAGGGCAGGAAGACCTCTATTGAGTGGCGGCTCTATCCAGAGATCGGTAGTTCAGAGGCCATCGAATCTGTGATTGGCGTGGCCAGGGACATTACCCAGTCAAGGCTTTCCCAGGATGCGCTTACCCAGAGTGAAGAGCGTCTGAACCTGGCGCTTTCTGCTACCAACCTGGGGCTGTGGGACTGGAACCTGGTGACCAACCAGGTCTTTTACTCTCCCATCTGGTTCTCCATGCTGGGTTACGAAAAGGATGAATTGCCTCAGGAGCTGGAGACATGGACCTCCTTGCAGCATCCCGACGACAGTAGTAAATCGCTCAGGAGTGTTCAGGAGGTGATCAAAAACCGGGAAGAATCGTTTGAGATTGAGTTTCGAATGAGGCATAAGAACGGATCTTACCTGTGGATCAGGGGTATGGGGAGGGCTGTAAGTTTTGATACAGAAGGAAACACCACCCGTCTTACAGGGATTCACGAGGACATCCATGAGAAGAAGAAGGAGGAGCTGGTTAAGCAGGTCCTGTTTGATATATCCAATGCAGTGAGCAGCACCCACAGCCTTGATGAGCTTTATGTCCTGATCAGGGAGTCGCTGGGCAGGGTGGTCGACACCACCAATTGTTTTCTTGCACTTTATAACGAGGATTCAGATACACTCACCCTTCCATTTATGGAAGATGAGAAAGATTCATTTACCGAGTTTCCGGCCCAAAAAACACTGACCAGTTATGTGATCCGGACGGGAGAAGCCCAACTGGTGGACAATGAAAGAGAGAAGGAACTGACCGGGCAGGATGAGATTGAACCGGTGGGAGCCCCCTGCGTAAGCTGGCTGGGTGTTCCGCTCAGGCATGAAGGCAAAACCATCGGGGTTTTTGCGGTGCAGTCCTACTCCGAAGAGGTAGTATACACCGATTCAGATGCTGAACTGCTGGAGTTTGCCAGCGACCAGATTGCCCTGGCCATTGACAGGCGCAGGCACCAGGATCGTCTCCGGATCAACCAGGAGAGGCAGCGACGGGTCTTTGAATCGTCGCCCGATCCCATGATTGTGGTGGATCCCAACGCGATGATCCTCGATTTTAACAGTGCATTTAAGGAGGCGCTGAATGTGGAGCCCGATATGGTGCACGGACAGAAGATTTTTCGTTTTATCCACCCGGACCATTGGAGGTCATCCATCAAAGATTTTTACAAAACCTGGGAAACAGGTTACCTGAAGAACATGGAGTATCAGGTGGTCCGGCCAGATGGTGTGACTTTTGATGCCGAGGTCTCCAGTGGTGCTATCTACTCCCCCGATGGGAAACCGGAGTCAATGGTGCTGATCATCAAGAACATTTCAAAAAGGAAAGAGACCGAGCGTAAAATTTTGGAGGCCAAGTACAAAGCAGAAGAGTCGGATAAGCTGAAAACAGCATTTCTCTCCAACATGTCGCATGAGATCAGGACTCCCATGAATGCCATTGTTGGGTTTTCTGACCTTCTGTCGGACGAGCAGCTGAGCCCGGAGGAGCGAAGGGACTTTATAGCTCAGATCAATCAGGGGGCTGACGACCTGATGCGGCTGATAGACGATATCATCGATATTGCCAAGATTGAGGCGGGACAGGTGAATGTGCATATTGCTGAATGTTTTATCAGGGAGTTATTCAAGGAGCTGCACCTGATGTTCATCCAGAATATCAGGAGGAGCGGTAAGGAGGATGTAACACTCACCATGAAGTGGGACTGGCCCCTGAATGAGCTGGCCATTTATACCGATCCGTTCCGGCTGAAGCAGATCCTGATCAACCTGCTGAGCAACGCGGTAAAGTTTATCGAAGAAGGGGAAATTGTTCTGGGATTGAAAGAGCATCCCGAAGGGATCTACTTTTACGTAAAGGATTCCGGCATTGGCATCAGGGAGGAGAAACAAAAGGTTATTTTTGACCGGTTTATGCAGGGCCATGAGACCAAAACCAAGCTCTATGGAGGAACAGGGCTCGGACTTGCCATATCCAAGAATCTGACCGAGATTCTGGGTGGCATGATAGGGGTGGAGTCTAAATCGGGAGAGGGATCCACTTTCTGGTTTATTCTTCCCCGCAATGAGGTGCCCTTAAAACATGAAGCCGCCCTGAGGACCCCCTCCACCGACCTGAGATCCTGGGAAGAGAAAAAAATACTGATCGCCGAAGATGATCATTCCAACTACTATTTCCTCTTTGAAGCGTTGAAGGATACCGGTGTGGAGATACTCTGGTCCAAGGATGGGGAAGAGACCCTGGAGCTGTTCAGGGCGCATAAGGACATTGACGCGGTATTGATGGATATAAATATGCCGATACACAACGGGTATGAATGCACAAAGGTGATTAAAAATGAGAGGCCCGATTTGCCTGTGATTGCCCAGACCGCCTATGCCATGTCGGGTGAACAGGAAGTCAGCCGGGAGGCGGGATGTGACGATTACCTTTCCAAACCCATCAAGGTAAGCGAATTGCTCGATACTCTGGCCAAACATATTTAGTCGAAAGTCGAAAGTCGAAAGCTAAAAGGCAGTAGATGAGAGCTTTTAACTAACTACTGACCACTAACTGCTAACTCCTAACTTTCCCCCAGGATCTTATCGATCTGGGCTTCGGTAAGGTGTAGCCTTTCACGACAGATCTTTAGCAGATCGGTAACCCGGCTCACTTTTTCAGCCAGTGCATCCACATCCAGGCTTCCCTCTTCGATTTTTTCGAGGATGATCTCAATTTCTGCTACAGCGTCGCTGTAACTAATCTTCTCTTTTGTCATCTGTTTCAGTGGTATATTCGACTTTGCTAACAATGGACCCCTGGTGGAGCCTGGTATTCAGTATGTTTCCTGGTAAAATATTCCTGGCAGAGGAGATTATTTTACCATCCACCAGGGTCATGGAGTACCCTCTTTTGAGGATGTTCACCGGATTTACAAGTTCTGTTCTTTTTACAAGAAGTGCCAGGTGGTCCTTTCTCCTGGTGAACTGCATGTCAAGCTCTCTGCGCAATAGTTGATCTGTCTGCAACAGTTGTTCTGAATGCTTTAGCAGCATTCCCCTGGTAAAATGCACCAGGTCGCCCCTGTATCTATCCAACAATGACAGGTGACCCTGCACCCTCCCCTTTACCGAGGATGCCATCCGGTCGTATAGGGCCGTGAGGCGAAACTCGAAAGAGAGGAGTTGATCTACCAGAAATTCAGCCACTGCCGTGGGAGTCTTTAGTCCGTAAGAGGCCACCATATCGGCCACCGATTCATCCCTCTCGTGTCCGATGCCGGTAATCACAGGCAGGGGAAACTGGGTAATGAAATAGGCCAGGTCGTAATGGTTGAAACTCTCCAGATCAGCTTTGGATCCTCCCCCCCTGATGATGGCCACACAATCAAATGCTGCTTCCGATTCATGGATTTTGTCCAGGGCAGCAGTGATGGAGCCGGGAGCATCCTCTCCCTGCATCACTGCCGGGAAGAGTGTGGTGCTGAACCGAAAACCGTGACTGTTGGTCTCTATGGTCTCCATGAAATCGCCATAACCTGCTGCCGTCTCGGAGGAGATCACCGCAATTCGCTGGGGGACCTCAGGGAAGGGGATCTCCCTGTTCATATCAAACACCCCCTCCTTCCGCAAACGGCTGATCACCTCCTGTTTTTTGCGTGCCAGGTCGCCCAGGGTATAAGCAGGATCAATATCGGTGATGTTGAGGCTGAACCCGTACTGGGGGTGAAACTCCACAGAGACCCTGCAGAGTAACTTGATCCCGCTCTTCAGGCTGGTTCCGGTTGAGGTTTCAAAATAGGGTCGGAGCATGCTGTACCTTGAGGCCCAGATGGTACCCTTGGCCCGGGCCAGAAGGGAATCATTTTTCGGGTGCTTCTCGATCAGTTCCAGATAGCAGTGGCCATTTCTGTTTTCATGCAATTCCAGGATCTCGCCTATGATCCAGTACTGGTCAGGAAGCGTTTCCACAAGTGCGTTTTTTACCTGTGCCAGCAGTGTGGATAGTGTGCGAAAATTCTCCGGCATTACTGAACGATTAAGCGGTTTCTGTAGATGGTACTTCCGGTCCTGATTTCCACAATATAGATTCCGTTTCCAAGGGTTTCAGGCAATGCTATCTCACCCGGGAGTCCGGACCAGGCGGTGCAGTTGATCCTGCCCTGCATATCGTAAAACCTGATCTCCTGCTCTTCATATATCTCCTCCGGGATCCGGATCATCAGGTGGTCACGGGCCGGATTGGGCCAGAGTTCCAGTTCACCGGCTTCAAACCGGACAGGCACGCTGGTGATGGCATGATAGGCCTGGCTAAAGTTCGGGAGTCCAAACCCATAAGTTGAATCAGGGTTTTTTTGTCGGTCGCCGCTCTGTCTGACCATATGGATCAGCTCCCTGGCTGGTAGTTCCGGATAAGCCTGCCAGAGACTTGCCACTGATCCCGCAAGGATGGGTGAGGCAAATGAGGTTCCATTGATGCTGGTCACTCCTCCCTGTATGCTCTGTACACCGCTGGATACTCCCATGGCGGTGACATCGGGTTTGATCCTGGCATCAAAGGTGGGGCCCCTTGAACTGAAGGGCGCGATCTGGTTGGTACTGTTCACCGCCCCCACGGTAAGTATATTAAAGGCATCGGCCGGAGCAGTGATGTAATACCAGCTGTCATCGCCTTCATTCCCCGTACTGTTGCAGGTAACCATTCCCCTTGAGGCTGTAAGTGATGCAGCCCTGGAGATAAAGGTGGTTTTTCCGTCCATATCCCGGTAGGTGTAGTCATAGGAGTTCCCATCAAAATAGGAATATCCCAGGGAGGTATTGATCACATCCACTCCCAGGCTGTCGGCATACTCAGCCGCTTCAATCCAGGCGATCTCCTCAATCCGGGTCTCCCTGTCAGAATCCTCTGTCGAGCAGAGCAGGTAGCTGGCATGTGGGGCGGTCCCCACCATGTTGCCGTTCCACTCACCCCCCATGGTGGAGAGTACTTTCATGCCGTGGTCGGAGGATAGTCGATAAACGGAGAGGTCATTTACATAGTTCCGGGTTTCCAGGATCCTCCCTTCATTTATCATTGTTTCGAATGAGGGGAGGCTGTCCACATTGCGGAATCCTCCATCGAGGACACCGATCCACACCCCTTTCCCGGTGTACCCCAGTTCATGCAGCAGATCGGTCTGCAGCATAGTCACCTGTTCGAAGGCGATTCCGTAATCATAACCTGGCGGAGTGTCCAGGGGCGCTTCAAACCTTGGTGCACCGCCTGGCTGTGGAAAAAACAGGTCGTCTGTTTCCGGGAACCAAGGCACCGTATCGGTGAAGTTTAGGTCGAGCACCTGTTGAAAGGAAATGGCATCCATGCTGGTCATGGCGATGCCGTTCAACCAGCGTGAGACATGCCTGACCTCCACTCCCAAATCACTGATTTCCTGCACATAATCCTGGTTTACAGGAAGATCCCAACGATCAATGGGCAAATCCTGCAGGGCTCTTCTGTTTACTGAACGTTCCGACAGGAATTCTTCCGGCTGGTTGATGCCATAGCCGGTTCCTGCCTTATCGGTAAAATAGATCCAGTATACACCGTCGGCAATCTCCTGGGCCGATATTCCCAGCGAAAACAGTACCATTCCTATAAGCAGTCTGATTCTCATGCAGTACTATTGTAAATCTTGAAAGGATTCAGGTATACTTATTTCCTGGTATTTTTCCAGTGTATCCTGTATCCATTGGTCATGTTTTTCCTTATCCACGGGAATACCATTGAGGAACTCCAGGCTGATAACCATCTTCCCGGAATCATCAAAATAACTCCAGGTGCCATGTGACCTGTTGTTCAGGTATTCGCCTTTGATTTTGATGTGGCCATCAGCGTAGTAGACTTCATAGGTACCGTTCAGCTGGTCATTGTTGTAGTGTGCAGAGAGCCTCGGGGCTCCTGTAGTGTAGTATTGCTTCCAGGTCCCCTGCTTCTTATTGTTTTCCCACTCTACCTCTTCTGAGATCTGCCTGCTGGTGTAGTAGTTACGGGCCATCCCCTGAAGTTTACCGTTCATGTAAGGCTCCCTGATCCTTACAGAACCGTCAAAAGAGGAGTAGTAGGTCCACACCGAATCTTTTACCTTTTCTACAAACCATCCTTTGGCTGCAGGTTGCCCGTTTTTGTAAAACATTCGGGCATAACTGCGGACCCCGGTGGCATCAAACTCCATTCGTGCTTTGACAGCTCCGCTTTCATAATATCGGATCATCTCACCCACCGGCCGACCCTCCATGAAATCAGCTTCATAGAGGGTTCTTCCATTGGGATAATCCACTTTCCAGTGACCGCTCTTCCGGCCCTGTTCATCCAGCTGATTCTGTCCCGAAACAGCAAGGGTGCCTGACAGAAGCAGGCAACTAAGTATTGTTTTGAGCATAGCTGTTCAAATATAACGAAAAAGCCGTCTCAAATGTGACTTTGAGACGGCCTTTACTATATGTTAAAGTTGCAGTGGTTCTCCTATTTTACCTCTTCGAAGTCCACATCGGTTACTTCACCATCATCTCCCTTTTCACCCGAAGGTTCGCCTGTGGGTTCTTCACCCGGTTGACCAGCCTCACCACCTGCCTGCTGGGCATTATACATATCCTGCGAGGCTGCCTGCCATGCAGTGTTCAGTGCCTCAGTGGCCTGGTCGATGGCAGCCAGGTCTTCCGACTT